>CAZSXL010000206.1:0-1504 GCA_964611225.1 uncultured Gammaproteobacteria bacterium | reverse complement strand
ACGACCATGATCATTCTCTTTCTGGCCCAATATAAGGGAGTGTCACCGGAGTCTATGGTGTTAGCTGGAGTAGCTTTGGGCTCTCTCTTTTCGGCAGCCACGATGCTTTTGCAGTATTTCACCAATGATGTCAATGTAGCTGCCGTCGTCTTTTGGACGTTCGGGGACATCGGGCGGGCATCGTGGGGTGAGTTGGGGATTATGTCCTGTGTAGTCTTAGGAGCTTTGCTCTTTTTCCTGTTTAACCGCTGGAATTACAATGCTCTTGACAGTGGGGCAGAGACTGCCAAGGGCTTAGGTGTCAACGTGGAACGAACGAGACAGTGGGGGATGTTCTTTGCCTCTTTGATCACAGCCACCGTCGTATCCTTCTTGGGAATCATCGCCTTCATTGGCCTTGTGGCTCCACACCTCGTGAAGCGCTTAATTGGCGGAGACAATCGCTTCCTTATACCAGCATCGGGGGTGATGGGTGCCTTGTTGCTATTGGCTGCGGATACCCTGTCCAGGCGGATTATTGCGCCCGTGGTTTTGCCTGTTGGGGCAGTAACTTCCTTTCTCGGGGCTCCTCTCTTTCTCTATCTTCTGGTAAGGGGGTCGAAGTTAAGATGATCTTAGCGGTTAATGGGATCGAATTCAGATATGCTAGCCGAACAATATTAGAGAATGTAGGCTTTTCTGTACTGAGGGGGGAATTCCTATCAATCCTCGGGAACAATGGCGCTGGAAAATCGACGCTGCTCAAGACCTTGAACAAGATTTTATTACCGAAAAAGGGTAGTATCTTATTGGAGGGGCAGGAAGTCTCGAAGCTTAGTCGCTTGGCCATAGCCCTTAAAATGGCGTATGTCGCGCAAAACTACGAGAGCAACCGTCAGACCGTCTTTGACGCGGTGCTCTTGGGTCGCAAACCCTACATCAAGTGGGAGGCTACAGCGTCGGATTTGGCGTTGGTGCAAGGGATCTTGGCAAAAACAGGTCTGGGGGAATTTGCGTTGCGCTACTTAGATGAACTGAGTGGAGGAGAGCTGCAGAAAGTCGTCATTGCCAGGGCCTTGGCCCAGGAACCCGAGGTTCTGTTATTAGATGAGCCAACCAGTAACTTGGATCTGAAAAATCAAATGGAAGTGTTAAAAACCATCCGGACCGCAGCTAAGGAGAAGAATATTGCGGTGGTTGCTGTGATGCACGATCTTAATTTGGCCTTGCGCTTCTCAGATAAATTCTTATTACTCCAGGACACAAAGGTTTTTGTTGCCGGTGGTCCAGCGGTGATGACAGCAGAAAATATCACTCAGGCGTATGGGGTTCCGGTTATCGTGGAAAGAGTACGAAACCAAATGGTCGTGATCCCTAGGTGAGCATGTTTCAAGTATTGAAAGGATGAAGAATTAGAGTCAACTTCGTGTTTTTTTTGTTCAATTTGAATGGAAGAGTTAGATAAAAAAACGCAGGAACTAAAATGGCTATACCAGGAGGGAATTATGCGGATAGCAGTCATTGA
>CAZSXL010000205.1:0-1670 GCA_964611225.1 uncultured Gammaproteobacteria bacterium | reverse complement strand
GATCGTTAGGGGGTACCTACAGTCTAGCTGTGGTGCATTTAGTTTAGAATACGGGCTGCGGCAGGCGGACTTGACAAAATAAGCATAATGCGCTAAGATTGCGCGTTATGAAAATAACTCTGATTGGACAAAAGGGTATCCCCACACTGGCCGGAGGTGTAGAACGGCACGTGGAAGAGTTAGCTGTGCGTTTAGCCAAACAGCCAGCTATTGATGTGGTGGTGTATACGCGTCCTTGGTATACCGCTAAAACCATTACCCATTATAAAGGGGTCCGTTTGGTTAGTTTACCGACTTTATATAGCAAACATTTAGATGCCATTAGCCATACGTTTTTAGCCATTGTGCACGCTGCTTTGATTGAACGGGCGGATATTATTCATATTCATGCGGTTGGCCCAGCCTTATTCACCTGGTTGGCACGCTTACTGCGTCCTAAAGCCAGAGTGATCGTGACCTTCCATTGCATTGATCGCCAGCATCAAAAATGGGGTCTGTTTGCTAAGTTCATGTTATGGATGGGTGAATGGTCGGCCATGCAGTTCGCTCATGAAGTGATTGCGGTGTCGAATACATTAAAACAGTATGCCTACGAATCGTATGGTCGGGTCGTTCGATATATTCCTAATGGTGCTACTATGGGTCAGTATCTTCCGGCCAGTATTATTACCCAGCAGTTCGGCTTGGAAAAGAATGGTTATATCTTGATGGTATCTCGGTTAGTGCGGCACAAAGGCGCTCACCATTTGATTAAGGCGTACCAAGCTTTACAGACGACAAAACAATTGGTGATTGTGGGGGAATCGGCCTTTACGGATGAGTATGTGCAGGAAATCAAGCAATTGGCTGCTGGTGACGATCGGATTATCTTCACTGGTTTGCAAACCGGTAAAGCTTTACAAGAATTATTTTCGAATGCCTACTGCTTTGTCTTGCCGTCAGAATCAGAGGGGTTACCGATTGTGTTATTAGAAGCCGGTAGCTATGGTAAAGCCTTAGTGGCCAGCGATATTCCAGCTAATCGTGAAGTGATTGATGGTGCCGGTATTCTGGTGCCGGTAGCGAACATTACCGCTTTACAGGCAGCTTTACAGAATATCTTAGCTGATCCCGAGTTAGTACTGAACCTAGGCGAACGAGCACGCAGCTTGGTGCAGAAACGTTACTTATGGGATAACGTATCGATCGCCACTTACCAGTTGTATCAGGAGCAATTCCAATGCTACACTGGTCAGCGTGCCTACCAACCTGCAGCAATTCATTAAATTCATTCTCGTTAGCTGGCTGAACACCGCGGTTGATTTTGGCTCGTATGCCATTCTCACCCGCGGTTTTCTGTTTTGGTCAAATCATCTAGAGTGGGCTAATGCTTTGGCGCTATTGATTACGACGATTCATAGCTATCTCTGGAACAGCTATTGGGTGTTTCCAGGTCCTACGCATTATAACGCCAAGTCAGTGACTAAATTTCTGGTCGTATCCGGCAGCGGCTTAATCCTAACTGCAGGCTTATTTGCGCTTTGCATCTGGTTGGGAGCCAACTAATGGTGGTCAAAACTAGGATTAATGTTTGTCTTGTTTGCCTGGAACTTTGTCGGGAATAAGCTGTGGGTGTATAATGACAAGTAAGTATGGTTAAACAAGCTATTTTCGATAAACGTAATATTCTA
>CAZSXL010000204.1:0-1713 GCA_964611225.1 uncultured Gammaproteobacteria bacterium | reverse complement strand
TCAACCAGATACGATCATTCTAGTTTCACCGAACCATTGTGCGGCTGGTCAGGCAGGGATACAAACTACCGATCGTATTTGGACACTGGCTGGTGGCACACAAAATGTGTTTCCAAATGTTCGTGTGATCAATGCGTTGGTGGCAGCTGAAGTAGTGAGCCTGGAGGACGGTTCGTTTATAAATGAACATGGTATTAAAAATGTCTTGGGTGATCTGCACGACGCTTTTCCGACAGCGAATATTGTTCCCATCATCTTCAAAGATACAGTGACTGCTGCCCAAGTCGAAGAATTAGTTCACATACTTGAGGTTGAGTGTAGCGCTTGTGGATTAATTGCTTCAGTCGAAATGTCACACTATAACCCAATAGCGATTGCAGATATTCACGATATTAAAACATTACGAACTTTAACCCAGCTGGATGATGAGGACATTTGGAAGACAGAAGTTGATTCAGCGCCATCACTAGCATTACTCATGGTTTGGGCGAAACAACAGCAAGTAGAACAGTTTGTACTGACAGACCATACTAATTCAGGCGGAAACGAAACAACTTCCCACATTATGGGCTACTACACCGCTGGTGACCCAGTGGATTATCTAGATCAACTAACTTTTACTTTTGCTGGAGACATGATGTTGGGTCGTGAAATTGGTTATCAATTCCAAAACAATAACTTTCAAGATCTCTTTAGTAACTTAGGCAATCGTGTTTTTTGGGGGACAGATATTTCCTGGGCAAACTTGGAGGGACCTTTAAGTGATCAGGAGGTGACGCAAGAACGGCAACCAGATAATTTAATTTTCCTGTTTTCTAAGCAAGGTATATCGGCTCTGACCTATTTAAAATTAACCACTATTGGTTTAGCGAATAACCACGGTGCTAATCATGGCCGGGCTGGTTTGGATACTACTCGCCAAGTGTTAGCAGCAGCCGGGTTGGACTGGGTAGGTGATCCGTATGGAATCAATGAGACATCAGTGAAACGTTATACCTATGATGGCATTGCGGTTAGCCTCATTGCTACCAATATTTTTGATGGCGACCAGACCGGTTTAACGGAATTGATTGTACAAGAAAAATCAGCGGGCAATTATGTGATTGTGTTGCCGCACTGGGGTAACGAGTATCAAACCACACACTCAAGTCGGCAAGAAAGTTTGGCGACAGACTGGATAAGCGCTGGCGCTGATTTGATTATTGGCATGCATCCACATGTGGTGCAAGATGCCCAAGTCATTGGTGGTGCACTAGTGATCTATTCATTAGGTAATTTTGTCTTTGATCAAACCTTTTCTGAAGAAACACAGCAGGGGTTAATTGTGACTGGATCAGTATCCGAGGATGAGTTGAAAGTTGTATTGGTACCGATTGTAGATCATAATCTAAAACCACAACTAGCGGTGGGTGATGAGAAGCAGGTTTTGGTTGATCGGATTTGTGGCAACATCCAGGAGTACTGTGAGGATGGAGTGATCACTATTGAAAGATAATCGCGTTTGGTAGCTCACGTCCAGGCCCATACAGATAACTTCCATTAGCATACAATGCTGTACTGCCACCACCATCCAAGTTAATCGCCCAATCGGCTCCTAGACTATCCATGATATAAGCCAGGTCGATTGCACTAGCGGAGTTGGCAACCACTAGGAAAACATTGTCATCATTATAACAAAGCGCGCCGCGCACAACGGGAGATTTTTGCTTACTG
>CAZSXL010000203.1:0-1720 GCA_964611225.1 uncultured Gammaproteobacteria bacterium | reverse complement strand
GCGCTAAGGTTGAATATGTGATGGGTAGCCCGATGGTTACCGATCAGAATGATCCAAATGTCTGGTATTACATTTATTATCTGAAGCCGGGCTGGGATAAAGCAGAGCGCAAAGATTTGCATGTCATGTTCAAAAATGATCGTCTTGCTGCCATCACAGGTGATTTTCACACACCATCTGACTTCTACAGACCGCTTTAGTTTCAGTTAACGCTAGATATTAGCCGTCGTCTTTCGACGGCTAAATTATTTTACAGACTGTAATTTTGCTTTTTCAGCCCGTTGCCGACGGATCTCTTTCGGATCAGCAATCAGCGGACGATATATCTCAATCCGGGTTGCTCGTTCCAGCCGAGTGTTTAATGCCACCGAGTGACCAAATAACCCGACTTTATTCGTTTCCAGACTAATTTCCGGATGCCGAGCCAGAATGCCTGACTCTCGAATAGCTTCTTCAACACTAGTACCAACACTTACTTTTAATATAAGCGCAGTCTGGTTCATCGGTAATGCATACACGACTTCTATCTGGATCTGCTCAGACACCATAAACCTCCTTCGCCCGTTGCGTAAACGCTTGCACCATGGCTCCCGTCAGCTCTCGGAATATCTTGCCAAAGGCCAGTTCAATCAACGGAGATATAAATTCAAACTCCAGATCCAATTCTATTTTGCAGGCTTGTTCATCCAGTGACACAAACCGCCAGATGCCACGTAACATCTTAAACGGGCCCTTCACTAATTCCATATCGATAGTATTGTAAGGTGTCAGAGTATTGCGGGTAGTAAATGTCTTATGAATACCGGCCTTTGATACGCCGACAACGGCTACCATCTGCTGTGACGAATGCTCCAGAACTTTACCTTCAACACAACCCGGTAAAAAATTCGGATACGCTTCCACATCATTGACCAGCTTAAACATTTGCTCTGCGCTATACATCACCAATGCACTACGGTTAACACGCGCCATAATCACTCCTCTTGCTGACCCAATTCTAGCATGGGGCTGTGACTAATCGCTAAACCTGAGTGGCGTTTGGTTTTACAGCTTTCATTCCACACGTATAATAGAACGCTTAAGTTTATAAAAGGTTTCAGCGACATGAGTAAAGATAAAACGAAAAAAGGCGGTGACAGTACCATCGCGCTGAACAAAAAAGCCCGCCATGAATACTTCATTGAAGATAAATATGAGGCTGGTCTGGCGCTACAAGGCTGGGAAGTCAAATCACTGCGCGCCGGCAAAGCCAATATAGCTGACAGCTATGTATTACTCCAAAATGGTGAGGCATTCTTGTTTGGCTCAACCATTACCCCCTTGAATGTCGCATCCACCCATGTGGTTTGTGACCCGACCCGCATTCGTAAATTATTACTGAAAAAAAGTGAATTAGAACGTTTGATTGGCTTGGTTGAGCGACAGAGTTACACCTTGATCCCACTGGCAATGTACTGGTCTCACGCATGGGTCAAAGTGGAGATTGGTCTCGCTAAGGGTAAGAAAGAACACGATAAACGTGAAGACCTGAAAGAACGTGAATGGCAGCGTGATAAAGAACGCATGATGAAAAACAAAGGCAGATAACCTTGGATAGCATTGGTTTCTGAGGTATAGTGACAATAACACATTGGGGCTGATTCTGGATTCGACGGGACACTCGAAACCCAAGGTGCATGCCGAGGTGCGGTAGGCCTCGTTAATAAACCGCAAAAAATAG
>CAZSXL010000202.1:0-1757 GCA_964611225.1 uncultured Gammaproteobacteria bacterium | reverse complement strand
CTGCCCCCACCCCAGACCGCACGATCATCACGTCGGCGGCGTCTATTTGCACTTTGGTCAACTGTGAGTACATAGAAACGTTCTGCCTAAGCGGTTCTTCGGGCTTGGTCCTTACTGGCATGGCGTACATGCCAGTAAAATCGCACCCCGCGTCCAGCAGTTGCTGCCAGTTAGAGTCGGCGTGGCTGACCGGTCCAAAACGTTCGTCCATGAGCATAATAGCCAGGTTTTCGGTGTTGCCGTTTTTTTGGAGCGCTTTTAATACCTGCGCTTCGCCCGCAATCCCAGAGCCACCGCAAACCAGCCACAACACCCTTTTGTTGCGTTTCAACTCTTTTGTTAAACGAGCGGAAACGGCTTTAATCCCTTTGGCGGAATCTGAGGTTTTGATAAACTCCATTGCGTCCCATTGTATACTTATTAGTATGAAGATGACAAAGTATGAGCACTCGTGCATCGTTGTTGAAGAAGCTGGCATGACATTGGTCATTGACCCAGGGGTCTATACCCAAACACTGCCACCACTGACCAATGTCTGCGCGATAATCGTCACTCATGTTCATCCCGATCATTTTGACCCTAAAAAACTGCAGGCAATCCAATCTAAAAACCCTAGTGCCACTATTTACACCGTGGCCGAAGTGGCCAAAGAACTGAGTAAGTTAAAGTACGAAATAGTTCAAGCGGGCACCTCCAAACAGTGTGGCGATTTCCATGTATCTTTCTTTGGTGGCGAACACGCGATTATCAGCGACAAGCTTCCTGTGTGGCAAAACGTTGGCATTTTGGTTAATGAAACTTTCTATACTCCGGGAGATTCATTCGTCGTGCCTGAAAATATAGCTGTCGATGTGTTGGCTGTTCCAGCAGTGGCACCATGGTCTAAAATCAGTGAAACTATAGACTTTATTACGGCTATCAAACCCAAACAAGCTTTCCCAGTCCACACAGCAATACTTTCTGACATCGGAAGCAGTATTTATTTACCGAGGCTGCAAACAGCCGTAGAAGAAGCTGGTGGTGTGTTCAAGAACCTAAAGCCAACAGAATCTATCGAAACCTAACAGCTGTGGATAACCCGCTTGTGCTTTGTTGCCAATCTGGTATATAATCCGTTCGTTACTATAAAAACTAATCATAGGAAAGGGTGGGATCACTCTTATGGCATATAAACTTAAACAACAGGGTTTCACTATCGTTGAACTTTTGATCGTGATTGTCGTGATCGGCATTTTGGCCGCTCTGGTTATCACAACCTTTACTGGTATCCAGCAAAAGGCTCGTGACACCGAACGGACAACTGACATCAAGGCTATCCATGGCCAGGTCGAAGCGTATTACGCGCAGAACGGTTATTACCCAGGTCTAGCTAATGTAACCATTACCGACCTGAAAGGACTTGACGCCGGTGCGTTAGTAGATCCAAAAGGCGGCTCACTGGCAGCAGCATCTGACTTTGATAACTACGGTTACGCAGTTACGCAATCTGACGGTGCAACAGCATGTACAACAGCAGCTAAAGACTGCGCAAAGTACGTCCTGACAGCCACGCTGGAAGGTGGCGGCACGTTTGTCAAAAACAGCTTGAACTAATAGAGTTCACGAGAAGCCAACAAAAGAGGAGCCCTAAAAATAAGGGCTCCTTTAATTTTCAAATCGCAAATTCCAATTTTCAAAGAATTTCCAAACCATCAATTTTCACACAGGCAACGAATGAAGCACGTTTGATATCTGATATCTGAAAATTTTCTGAAACT
>CAZSXL010000201.1:0-1759 GCA_964611225.1 uncultured Gammaproteobacteria bacterium | reverse complement strand
TTCCCCGATCGAGGGTTTCTTTAATCCCCTTTTCAATGGGAGCAATATACTCTTTAGGAATCCGACCACCTTTGACCTTGTCCACAAATAAGAAGTTTAGTTTAGTATCTTCACCCTTATCCTCTGGAGTCAGCGGTTCAACCGTTAGGTAACAATGGCCATATTGCCCGCGACCACCCGTTTGTTTGATGTATTTACCTTCGGCATCAGCTGTACCACGGATGGTTTCCTTAAAGGCTACCTGCGGCGCACCGACATTGGCTTCGACATTAAATTCACGTTTCATGCGATCGACCAAGATTTCTAAGTGTAATTCACCCATACCAGAGATAATGGTTTGACCAGTAGCTTCATTACTTTCCACGCGGAAGGTTGGATCTTCTTCACCTAATTTCTGCAAAGCCATGCCCATTTTTTCTTGGTCAGCTTTGGTTTTTGGCTCAATGGCCACAGAAATAACTGGTTGTGGGAAGACAATCTTTTCTAGAATAACTGGATGATCAGGATCGCAGAGCGTATCAGCCGTTACCGTATCTTTTAAGCCAATGACAGCGGCAATATCGCCAGCTTGCACTTCATCGATTTCTTCACGTTTATTGGCATGTAAGCGCACAATCCGAGAAATACGCTCTTTGCTGCCACTAGTGGAGTTAAAGATATAGGATCCCGAGGTCAACTTACCGGAATAAACCCGGATAAAGATTAACCGACCCACAAACGGATCAGTCGCTACTTTAAAGGCCAGCGCGGCTAACGGAGCGGTCGGATCAGGCAATAACGAGATGGCGGTTTCTTCGTCGTTATAGTCGTGTGCCGGAGTAGCGGGCTTATCTAACGGTGATGGCAAGTAACTAGCCACAGCGTCTAACAGCTGCTGGACACCTTTGTTTTTTAAGGCACTACCGCACAATACTGGAATAATTTCATTACTGATCACACCTTTACGTAAATTCTTCTTCAGAGCGGCCACATCAGGCTCAGTACCTTCTAAGTAGGCGGTCATCAAGGCTTCATCTTGCTCCACAATAGCCTCGACCAGTTTTGCGCGGTAAGTAGCGGCAATTTCCTTCAAATCAGCTGGAATATCGGTAATATCAATATCTTTACCTAAATCGTCTTTATACATGACTGCTTTTTGTTCAATCAGATCAATGACGCCCAGGAAATTGTCTTCTTGTCCGATCGGTAACTGAATGGGAATGGCCAGCTTGCTCAAACGTTCATGAATCGAAGCTAAATCCTTATAGAAATCAGCCCCCGTGCGATCTAGCTTGTTGATAAAGCACATCCGTGGCACTTTATATTTTTCGGCTTGATGCCAAACCGTTTCCGATTGTGGTTCAACCCCAGCCACACCATCAAACACCACCACGCCGCCATCCAGGACCCGTAGTGAACGTTCTACTTCCACGGTAAAGTCTACGTGGCCAGGAGTATCGATCAGGTTGATCCAAGTCAGTCCGGAACCGCCTAACCAGGTTGGACAAGGCCAAAAGACAGTGGTCGCAGCAGCCGTAATGGTAATACCCCGTTCGCGTTCCTGTTCCATCCAATCCATTTCCGCCTTGCCTTCATGGACTTCGCCAATTTTGTGCTTTTTACCAGCATAAAACAAAATCCGTTCTGAAACAGTTGTTTTCCCGGCGTCAATGTGGGCAATAATACCAATATTGCGTACCTGCTCAAGCTTGAAATCCTCGTTAGCCATGAAAAAAATAGTAATACTTAGCGGCTAATAACATATCAAACAGCTTGGAAA
>CAZSXL010000200.1:0-1762 GCA_964611225.1 uncultured Gammaproteobacteria bacterium | reverse complement strand
GTTAAGGAGCGGGACCGTAGGCTTTTTGCGTAGGGAAACCATGCAACAACTAAAGATCGCTTACCGTGTTACTACGGGTCAAGATTTAAGCTTATTGCCAAATCAAGAGCATTTAACCGACAGTAATGTGTCGTATGCTAACTATGGTTTGTTAGCGACCCGGGGTGGGGCGTATGATCTGATTCAAAACTTCTCCCAATCAACCCGGCTAGCCAAAGGGGATGTTATTCCAACTATTATGGCTCGTGAGGACTCACCTTTCCGCAGTGGTAATAAAGGCTAGTGTTACTTTGGCTGTACACCGGCATCTTGTAAGAATTTTGCCAGGCCAGCAGTGGTGAGTGGATGGTCGAATAACTCCATGAAGATTTTGTAAGGCACTGTGGCGATATCTGCACCTAATAATGCTGCCTGTCGAACATGATCTAGGTTGCGCACTGAAGCCACTAGTACTTGAGTGGAGAATTTGTATTGCTTGAATACTTGTATAATATCAGCGACCACCTGCATCCCGTTTTCACCGGCATCATCTAATCTGCCCACAAAAGGGGAAATAAAGGTCGCACCAGCTTTGGCTGCCAGTAGTGCCTGACTAACGCTAAAGACTAGCGTGACATTAGTTTTGATACCGGCGGCAGTTAACTGTGTTACCACTGGCATGGCGGCGGCAATCATCGGCAGTTTGACGGTGACATTAGGATGAATCTTCGCTAGTTGTTTTCCTTCAGCTAACATCTCGGCCGTGGTGATACTTAACACTTCAGCGGAAATGGGTCCGTTCACAATATTAGCAATTTCTGTAATGACCTCTTCATGTTTACGACCACTGTTGGCAATCAAGGTGGGGTTAGTGGTGACACCATCTAGTAAACCAGTAGCGGCAGCTTGCTTAATTTCATCTATGATAGCGGAATCTAAAAATAGTTTCATAATAAAACAGTATACGCCGCTTTAACGATATTGGCTAGACTGCGCGTACTTGATCCAGCGTTGCAACCGACCACCTTCTTGTTGCACCACCTCGGAATCATATTCACCGGCATGGCGTTTTAAACCCGGTACATCCATGGTGTGTTGTTTTTGATCGATATGGAATGAGAATGTGGTGGTACGACTGTCACCCTTGGTATAGAGATGAAACCGGGGATAGTGACCATTACCTAAGTTGCGCACCCAACTATCTTTACTCTCTTTATAATCATGAATCGGATGATAGCCCGCTTGGCGCAAGAAAGTCATCAAATTAATTGGTTTGTTCCAGTTGATTGTTATGTCCATAACATTTCTAAAATCACTAAGACTGTACCAGCTTGTACAGTGATCGTCACGGTATTGCTAATGACTTGGTTAGATAAACCAGAGTGCGTAGTATTGAGCACAATGCTCTGGCCGCTCCACTGGCAACCCACAATATCCACTGTGGCTGTATCACCTAGTGGCTGAATGGAAATAAGACTACCGATCATAGCATCCAGTTGCAACGTGGTTGTCACTCGAACGATCTTTTGATGAAGTGTATAAATGGTGGCAATATCCGGATGCAACAGCGCTGCCATGGTATGATCAAGCCGGTCGTGACTGGTGACGCAAAAGGCGTCGATTGTACCATTGGGGTAATGCTGTTTAGCAAACTGGATGCCTTTTTGAAGATCGGTTGTATTTTGGTCAGGGATAGTTTGAAAATTGGCTGCTGGTTGTTGAATAGAGTCGGCATCACCCAAAACCTGCTGGGGGGTCATGCCTAATGTTAAACAAAGGTCAT
>CAZSXL010000199.1:0-1777 GCA_964611225.1 uncultured Gammaproteobacteria bacterium | reverse complement strand
TAACGTAGGTAGCCAAAGTCCGGTGTTTGTACGTTTGAGCACCAAGCTGAATGGACACCCCACATTCATATCAGGTCCGCTGGAAATTGGACGAGACTATGAATTTGAAGTGAAACTGAAAGCAAGGATCCCAGGGCGTCATCACATGCATGCGATGGTGAACGTAAAAGATGCAGGTCCTATTGCAGGTCCGGCATCGTGGATGAACATCTCAGGCAGCTGGGATGACTTTACCAATCCGATCACCACACTGACAGGTAAAAACATTGACCTGGAAACATTCAACTTTAGCAATGGCATATTCTGGCACTTGGTATGGTTGGGCTTAGGCTGTTTCTGGATTGGCTACTTTGTAGCGAAACCGATGTTCTTGCCACGTAGCCGTGTATTGTTGGCATATGGTGACGAATTACTGACATCACCGATGGACAGGAAAGTTGGTATGGCAGTAGCGATACTGACCTGTGCGCTGGTATGGGGAGGCTATCGTTATACCGAAAGCGTTCATCCTTACACAGTACCGATCCAAGCGGGTGAATCGAAAGTAGAACCGATGCCGATTGCACCGAATCCAGTTGCAATCAAAATCACGCATGCTAACTATGACGTACCTGGCCGTGCACTACGTGTGACCATGGAAATTACCAACAATGGTGACTCAGCAGTAAGCGTAGGGGAATTCACCACAGCGGGTGTACGTTTTGTTAACAAGCTGGGTCAATCACACCTGGATCCGGACTATCCAAGAGAACTGGTAGCCACCGGATTGACAATAGATGATGACAGAGGCATTCAACCTGGAGAAACCCGTGAAGTTAAGATGGAAGCAAAAGACGCATTGTGGGAAGTACAACGTCTGATGGCTCTGTTGGGTGATCCGGAAAGCCGCTTTGGTGGTTTGTTGATGACCTGGGATGCAAACGGCAATCGTTATATTAACAGTATTGCTGGAGCAGTTATACCAGTCTTCACCAAGCTATAAGCTAGGTTAGTATCAACGCCGGTACACCACTGTCGGAAGACAGCCGGTGTACCGGCTTTTTTATCAGTAGAGAAAAAAGTAAATGAGGGCAACACAGAGAATGCGGACAATAAAACTAGCAAAATTAGAGGCGCTCACCCAAAGGAGGATTTGTCGTGGTTAGGCAAATAACACAGACAGGGATTTCTGTTTTTGTTCTTATAATGGCACTTTACACCAATACAGCTGGAGCACACGGCAAAGTAGCGATGGAAGAAGATAGCTGCATGCGTCGGATCGGCGAGAACATGATCCATCTCAGCACCTATCAACCGCAAGTGGCAGAAGACGGTCATTATTGTACGGACATACCGAAAGCAGGTAATGCCATACTCGTTATAGACTTAGTAGATCCTGCATTGCGTGATATGCCGATCGGAATAAAGGTAATAAAAGGTAGCAAGGCAGACGAAGGAGAGACCGTCGCTCATATCAGGTCAACGGTATACCAGGATGGCGTCATCAATACACAAAGTACGCTCGATCAAGGGAAATATCTTGTGCTGGTAAGGGCTGAAGGTGTTCCACCACTCAATTATGAATACCATTTACGAGTAGAAATGATCAACTACGCACAAGTATTTAGAGCATCGATAGGACCGGTAGTCGGCCTATTGCTGACAGCAATACTTGGGTATAAACTCATCAGGTCAAGGCGCTTCAGAGAGTGGATAGCCTCGCGCGGCTCAAAGAAGAACTGAATAGCAAGATGACATCAAGAAAAGGCAGCAATCATAAAATAACAATTTAAGAAAA
>CAZSXL010000198.1:0-1794 GCA_964611225.1 uncultured Gammaproteobacteria bacterium | reverse complement strand
GGTTTATCTGTTGTTCGACACCGGCCATTTGATCTTCTCTGGTGAGAATGCCGAAGAAATTTTGAAAATGCATGTCAAGCGTATCAAACACGTTCACCTCAAGGACATCCGAGGCGAGGTGCTAGAACAAGTCAAAGCTCAGAAAATGAGTTTTCTGCAAGCCGTAAAAGAAGGCATCATGACGGTTCCTGGAGACGGAATCATTGATTTCAAACCATTGTTCAAGATTCTCAGTGAAAACCAATATGAAGGATGGTTTGTGGTGGAAGCCGAACAAGACCCGGCTAAAGCCGACCCATTTGAATACGCGCTCAAAGCTAGAGTGTATATTAAGGAAACCACGGGGCTGTAAGGTTCAAAAATTAGGTAGGGCAAGGGACGGGATAACTAGCTGTCTTCGCCCTATTTTTGTCTATCATAGAATGTGCTAGGCGGATTTTTTAAGCTTAAATAGAGGTGAGAAAATGATTTATTCATTGGGTTTTGCCAAAACTAATCTAACTGTTGAACTGGAAGAAACTATGGTGATTGCAGAATTACTTCCGAATAAGGTCGAGGTTTCATTGACCGGAATTGAGGAAATAAGAAGGTCTATGCAGGACCCCATTGGTTCCCAAACATTGCAGCACCTAGTAAAGCCAGGTGAAAAGGTGGTGATCATCACCAGCGACATTACCAGACCGCTGCCCAGTAAAGTGGTGTTGCCGCCGGTGCTGGAGGCACTTTACCAAGCGGGGGTATCGAATGAAGACATTACCATTGTATTTGGGATGGGCATTCACCGGTTTCATAGCGAAGAGGAGAAAAAATACCTGGTTGGTGAGGACATTTACGCCAAAATCCGCTGCGTGGACAGCGACCCGCAGGACTATCTTAGTCTTGGTCATACCAAAAACGGCACGCCCGTAGAGATCTCTCGCATCGTCGCCGAAGCAGACCGGCGTATCTGTCTCGGTAACATTGAATATCACTACTTTGCCGGTTACAGTGGAGGCGCCAAGGCCATAATGCCGGGTGTCTCGACCCGGGCAGCGATTCAGGCAAACCACAGGAATATGGTGCGTGAAGAGGCTCATGCCGGAAACCTTACCACGAACCCTGTAAGACTGGATATTGATGAAGTGGTCGACTTTGTATCGATTGACTTTATCGTAAACGTCGTATTAGATGAAAAGAAAAATATTATTAAAGCGGTGTCTGGTCACTATTTTAAGGCACACCGGGAAGGATGCCGTTTCTTAGACAGTCTTTATAAAGTTAAAATCCCCGCTAAAGCCGACATCGTCATAACCTCAGCAGGTGGGTATCCAAAAGATATTAATCTTTACCAGGCCCAGAAAGCTCTGGACAATGCCAAACATGCCGTCCGCAAAGGGGGCGTCATTATTCTGGTTGCTTCGTGCAAAGAGGGTCTTGGCGAAGATGTGTTCGAAAAGTGGATGCTTACGGCTAAGCAACCGGAGGAACTCATTCATAAGATTAAGCAAGATTTTCAATTAGGTGGGCATAAAGCAGCAGCCATCGCGATGGTAATGCAGGATGCTGAAGTTTACTTGGTCTCAGAACTGGAGGACACCTTTGTTCAAAGTTTGTTCATGAAACCCTTTGCGGATCTCCAGCTTGCTTTGACGAAAGCCTGTGAAAAAGTGGGCAAAGAAGCTACGGTAATTTTTATGCCAGTTGGCGGATCCACTCTACCGTTTGTTGAGGTATCAACGTGAACTACTCTCCATTGAAATGGAGAGCTTAAAGATTCTAGGGCGACGAATGAACCTCCCTAAAAAACAAGGAAAG
>CAZSXL010000197.1:0-1828 GCA_964611225.1 uncultured Gammaproteobacteria bacterium | reverse complement strand
TGGTAATGGTCTACGGGGTAATGACTACGCCAAAGGGATCTTTCGTATCTATGCGCAGGCTGACCAAACTAAATTATTGCAAGTGAAGGCGTACGATGATTATGTGGGCGCTCAAGTAGCGGTCGGTGATGTGGATGGCGATGGCGCACTGGAAATCGTTACCTTGCCAGCCTTAGCAACACCTGATCCGCAATGGAAAGTATACAATTTGTCCGGGAAGTTGCAGGCGACAGGTTCGGTACCAGAATTTAACGGCACGCGTCTGGCGACTTATCACCTCACTGTTGGGAATATCAACAATTCCGGAAAAGACGAAATTATTTTGGGTAATGGGGAAGGTGACGGTATGGCTATTGATGTACTGCGGTTTAGTAATAATGAACTCATTCACATTGATCACTACAGTGATGCTACAGCCGATGGATATTTAGACGGTACGTTAGTCGCTGTGGCTAATGTCGATACCACTACCGCTGCTGGAGAAATTGTTACTTCACCGCGCCGTGGGGATGCTCGTTTACATTTATGGAATATGATCAATAAAACGATTACTCAAACAGCCAGCTATACAGACATTACTGTGCCGGATGATTATCCCAAAGGCGTACACATAGCTGCCCATACGGGTGGTCTGTGGGCCTTCACCCATGGCCCTAGCCAAGAGGCCACCTATCATCAATGGTCCAATTCCCAATCAAATTTAGAAACTACCACTGATCAGTTTGCTATTCCTGCCGTTAGCAACACTGCCTACAACGGAGTAGCTGTACTCTACGGTAAGTTTGAAAAGAAGTATGTTGTGCAGAAAGATCACACCGGCGCTGTCCTCTACAAGCGCAAGGTCAAAACGCGCGCTAGCCACGTTGATTATATTGATCTATAATAGGCCGCATGAGCATTTTCTCCATTGTCGTCGTTGTTCTAGGGTTAGTCCTGTTTGAAGTCATCAGCAGCATTGATAATGCCATTATTAATGCTGAAGTTTTAGGCACCATGGGCGCCAGGGCTCGGCGCTGGTTCCTGGTCTGGGGTTTATTTATTGCCGTTTTCTTGGTTCGTGGGTTGCTACCATTCTTGATTGTCTGGGCCACCCTACCTGAATTAGGACCGGTTGGTTCGATCTTAGCAACCTTTAGTAGTGATCCAAAAGTGTTGGAAGCGGTTGAATCGTCGGCTCCCATTCTATTGATTGGCGGCGGTATCTTTTTAATCTTTCTATTCTTTCACTGGTTGTTCCTGGAGACAAAAAACTTTGGCATAATTGGCGAGCAGTTTTTCTATCGGCAGGGCGTATGGTTTTACGCGGTGGTGTCGATTCTTTTAATGGTGGTTGTTTATCTTGCTTTGCAAATCAATCCAGCCATGGCCTTTGGTGCGGTGGTGGGTTCTACGGCCTTTTTTATCACCCACGGTTTCAAACAGAATGCTGAACAAAGCGAAAAAAAGTTAATGCAAAAAGGCAGTATGTCAGACATCAGTAAAATTCTCTATTTAGAAATAATTGATGCCACCTTCTCGATTGATGGTGTCTTAGGTGCTTTCGCCTTTACGTTATCAGTGCCACTGATACTAGTTGGTAACGGTATTGGGGCATTTGTGGTCCGAGAATTTACCCTCCATAATATTGAACGGATCAAACGTTATCGCTTTATCAAAAATGGAGCGATGTACTCCATTTTAGGGTTAGGTACGATTATGTTGCTGGATAGTTTTGGTGTACATATCCCCAGCTGGGTATCACCACTAATTACTTTTGTAATCGTCGGTTATTTTATGTGGAAGTCTTTTCGGCATCCCGTACCGCCAGTAGCAGACGCCCAATCATAAG
>CAZSXL010000196.1:0-1872 GCA_964611225.1 uncultured Gammaproteobacteria bacterium | reverse complement strand
CACTGACTCAGGTACGGCTCCAACCCAGGGTGACTCCACCGCTGGCTGTGATTTTGGATGACGAAGTAGATCATCCCGTTATCGGTCCAGCGTTCGACGGTGCCGAAGGTGATCAGCCCATCGTGGAAACCCAGCCGCAAGCAGTGCTCAAAATGCAGCCGGAGAATCCGACCAGTGATGAACATCGTTTCCTCCTAAAGCCACCCCAGGTTATCGATCTAGGGCTGGCCTGTCAATCAATTACAGCACACAAAATTCACTGGCGCCTTCCGGTAACTGATCCTCCGTCTTGGCAAATAAGTCATAATAGATAGTGCGCTGATCTTCACCAAAGAAATCAAATGGACAAATCGCTGTCGTATAAACCTCCGATGTATTATAGTCTGGATCGTCACTGAACTGATTAGCTACTTCCGAATTATAAAGACCAAAATCCCAGACACCGTAGATTGTGCCCGTAGTATAACCAATCAAATCACCAGCCAAAAATTCGATCGGTTCAGCTAATTGAGTGGTTTGTGTCCCCTCTTGGGGTTCGTCCGAAAAGGCCGCCACAATGGCATCCGCCGGTTCGGTGATGTGATCAAAACGAAAGGTAATTTCACACGTGACATCAAACAGTAGTAAGTATTCACCGCCTTCATTCGTTTCTAAATAAAATGCTCCGCTCGTTAAACTGACATCCGCTGGTGCGTAGACCGGAACCCGTTCTAAATCGGTATACATAAACGCATGGGTTTTTAAACCACCTGTACCAGTAGAGGGTGGTTGGATGATTTGGCTGACAAGATTAATATCCGTAATATCGTCCGTAAAGTCAGGAGCTTGATTGGACACACAATCCGTTTGATCTGAAGCATCCTCCTCCTCTTCAGTTTCTTCTACGGGCTCCTCTTCTGCAGCGGGTTTTGTTTTAACCGCTAAATAGGTTGACCAGGGACCACGCTCGGCTTTATGGACGGCGCGTACTTGAATGCGATAACGAGTATCCGCGGCCAGTTTACGAATGCGCTTATTAGCTTGCTGGATATCCGTTAACACCCGAATTTGTTCCCAGTGATCACCATTGCGTTGCAAGACCCGCACTTGATACGACCGGGCTTGAGCGACTTTTTTCCATTGAATCGTAATCGTTTGGATTGCCTTCGCCACCACTTCTACCTGCCGGACTTTAGGTAAATCAGCTGCCAACGCAGGGTGTAAACCAGCAGCGATAACGGTGATCATCACTAATAAGCGTAAAAATTTGGAGGTCATTATATTGAGTATACCAGCATGTACTTGGCGTGACTATAGTTTTGATCTCAAAACGAACGGAGCCAGCGAAGATGGATATCTTGCTGGCTCGTTCCCCCTAGGTTGTGTTGTGCCTGATCTAGGCATCTCCCCGACCAGCGGCCACCAGCCAATCCAACAGGCGCTGCGGCTACTCGCTGGGAGCTACGTCGATGATGCCCAGCAGCTTCTGCTCGGGCCAGCTCACCACCTGCAGTTGCTGTTCCGCCACGTTGAAGTTGATGCCAACGTCCAGTCCGACGTACAACTCCAGGCCGGGATGCGCCCACCAGCCGCCATCGAGGATGGCGTAGCAGGCGCGCGGACTGCCGGGTACGATTTGTACTAGCCCGAAGACAAAAACCCCTGGATCGATGCCGTCAGCCAGGCACTGCGCGTAGCTGACCTGAATGATTGGGAAAGTCATGAAAGCACCTCTTTAGCCGAAACACCTTACATAAATTATCTGCTTTTGACAATAGAGCAATTAACTGGTATCTTTGACGACGTTACGCACCTAGGGGTATAGCTCAGTTGGTAGAGCGGCGGTCTCCAAAACCGCGCGTCGCGGGTTCGAGTCCTGCTACCCCTGCAGAG
>CAZSXL010000195.1:0-1885 GCA_964611225.1 uncultured Gammaproteobacteria bacterium | reverse complement strand
GGAGATCTTAGGCCTCGATCTTACAGACGATAGCTTAAATGGAACCCCGCGCAGAGTCGCCAAGATGTATGTGAAGGAAGTCTTCAGTGGATTGAATCCGAAGAACCGTCCGGTGGCGCGTCTGTTTGAAAACAAATACAAATATGACCAAATGCTGGTCGAGAAAGATATTACCTTCTACTCGCATTGCGAACATCACTTCGTCCCTATTTACGGAAAAGCACATGTTGCTTATTTCAGTAGCGGCAAAGTGATTGGCTTATCGAAGATCAATCGGATCGTACAATACTTTGCCAAGCGCCCGCAAGTTCAAGAGCGATTAACCGTGCAGATCGGCAAAGAACTGCAGCGCATTCTCGGCACCGAACATGTAGGAGTAGTGATTGATGCCAACCACATGTGTGTGGCCTCCCGGGGTGTTGGCGACACTAACAGTAAAACCGGTACAGCCTTCTTTGGCGGCAAATTCGATGACGAAAATTTCAAGCGCGAATTCCTGAATTACATTAATAGTAAATAGTCAACGGTCGATAGTCCACAATTATCATCGTATCTTAGTGAGTTTTAAGTTCATTACCAAGTAGTGGTATGGGCTATTGATTGGGGCTAACCTCGTAATTCTACATTCGTAATTCGTCATTATTTATTACTTTAGGGCCTCCTAATACTCGACTTAAATAACGATTTATGGTATTCGACTTAGACATGATCAAGGCCTTATACGCAGCAATGCCCGGCCGTATTGCCAAAGCCAGAAAGGTAGTTGGCAAACCGCTCACCCTCTCTGAAAAAATCCTTTATGCACACCTTCATGCCGACCAGAAGCTTGAGAACTTTGGCCGTGGTAAATCGTACGTAGATTTTGCCCCGGACCGTGTTGCCATGCAGGATGCTACAGCTCAGATGGCCTTATTACAGTTTATGTCAGCCGGCCAACCCAAGGTGGCTGTGCCTTCTACAGTTCATTGCGATCACTTGATCACCGCCAAGGTAGGCGCCAAAGATGATTTAACCGTTGCTAACACTGAAAGCAAGGAAGTATTTGATTTTCTGTCATCTGTGTCTAATAAATATGGTATTGGGTTCTGGAAACCAGGAGCTGGTATTATCCACCAGGTAGTGCTCGAAAACTATGCCTTCCCGGGTGGAATGATGATTGGTACCGACTCCCACACGGTGAATGCCGGAGGCTTGGGCATGGTGGCTATAGGTGTAGGCGGTGCCGATGCGGTTGATGTTATGGCTGGTATGGCGTGGGAATTGAAGTTCCCAAAACTGATTGGTATTAAACTTACCGGCAAACTCAATGGCTGGACATCCGCGAAAGATGTAATCCTGAAAGTGGCTGGTATCCTTACGGTAAAGGGTGGTACGGGTGCTATCGTTGAATACTTTGGCGAGGGTGCAACTTCTATGAGTTGCACTGGTAAAGGAACAATCTGTAACATGGGTGCCGAGATTGGCGCCACAACTTCTACGTTTGGCTATGATGAATCGATGAGCCGTTACTTGGTTGCTACCGGTCGTGCCGAAGTAGCCCAGATGGCCGATAAAATTAAAGGTGACCTTACTGCCGATCCGGCAGTTTATGCCGATCCAAAAAAATATTTTGACGAGGTTATAGAAATCAATTTGTCGGAATTGGAGCCGCACCTCAACGGTCCGTTCACGCCCGATCTGGCTACCCCGATTTCAAAACTAAAAGAAGAAGCCGCCAGGAATGGCTGGCCAACCAAAATTGAAGTAGGCCTGATTGGTTCCTGCACCAACTCCTCCTACGAAGATATTGCCAGGGCTGCAAGTTTAGCTAAACAAGTAGCTGATAAAGGCCTGAAAACCAAAGCTGTATTCACAATTACTCCAGGGTCAGAGCAAGTGCGTTATA
>CAZSXL010000194.1:0-1895 GCA_964611225.1 uncultured Gammaproteobacteria bacterium | reverse complement strand
ACCATTTTCTTATAACACTCCTCGCAATACACAATTTCCTTCCGCTCCGGACTATAAGCAGTTTGAAAGCGATTACCACACCCACTACGCATACACTGCCGCTCCCATAGCTGGTATGGGGCGCGATACTTCATTCTAGCGGCATGGCGACAATCCGGGCAACGGGTTGGCAAGGGAATATTTTGCTTGGCGTAAAAGGCTAGTTCTACTGGGATCAGACGGAAATTCTTTTGACACGTTGCGCAGTCATAAATATGTTTGCTGGCATCGGCCTTGCCGTAGATACCGGGTAAGTTATCCTGCCAACTCCAACCACTCGCCAAAGCTTGGTCTTTAGTCAGTGGAAAAAATTCCATCGCCATCGTTTCATTATAGGCATAGGGTGCTAACGCCGGTGAAAAAAACTGTCCCCACTCGCCTGTTTTGGTCATGTGCTCAATCAGACGCTGACGCATTACCGGATAGTCAGCGGCAGAATATTGTTTATTTAGAATACAATATTGTTCATTTTTCAGTGACACCGAACCAAAGCAATGTTTTGGACCATTCAAACACTGGTCACAGTAGTCATTATCTTGTCCGTGCCACACTACACTACAAAAGCGAATATCAGACGCTTGGCCACCACAGGCATGGGCCTCATACATCCGTTCGGCATCCTCACCCCAGATCGTATAATCATAGGAATCTTTAGTTTTAAAGATGCCGTAACTATAGGAACAATTTTCTGATGCTCTAGTCTGGAAAGAGTGATAGACTGATTTATTGTTCATCAGATAATCACCACTGATATCTTCATTGCGAACACCATGGTAAAACTTGCGTGGTATGGTCAAAGCAAACTCTGAAAACTCCTGCTGATATTGTTCAAAGTGGTCACGGGTTGTTAACTGATACTGAGCCAGAATTTGATTATACTCAGCTTCGCTGTATTGTTTATTCTTATAACAAAAGGATTGATTACGCAAACCAACACACATCAATGAATTCGATACACCAATACAATCAATTAACCAATAACTATCCCGACAATTAACTGAGTCACGACTGTATTTCAAATTATAACAGTCCTCACTGTACAACGTTTCATAGCATAGTTCACACGAATCATTATAGGCGCAATCCACACTATCTTTGACATAATAGGTCCCACTGCTATATAAAGTGTTTTCATTGTCATTGGCATCAAACACCATGTAACAATTTTTCAAACGGTAACAATGATTACAGAAATCACTATTCTCTGCCGTAGCATCATTCATTAAGGCAATCCGCGGAGTACGCTTTTTTACCTCTAGCAACTGGTCAAAAAATGGCCTACTCCAATCAATCGCTTGTCCATAATCTAATGGATTCCAACGATCGCTCCACCAACATTCCCGACAGTACACAATATACTGTTTGTCTGGTGAGTAGACGGATAATGTCGCTTTTTTACAGAGCGCACACTGGCGTTGATATAGTGTCCGTTCATTACGAAAGGTTAAACGTAACTGAAACCGACAGGGCGGGCACTTGGTTGGTACTGGTACACCAAGACGCTGATAGTACTCCTGATCTCGGTCAGGAATGGAAAACGTCTGGCGGCAATGAGCACAGGTGGCTTGTACCATTATTCTAATAACTCTCCCCAAGACACTTTGTTAGGATCATTCACTGGTACAGGCTTAGGCGCAGCCGGTTTGGGTGCAGGTGTTTGCTGCACGGGTTGTGGTTTGAGCTGGGTGGGTGCAGATGAAGTAACCTGTGGCCTGGGTTGTTGTTGAGGTTGAACCGGAACCGGGGTTGGTGTTGGGGCCGCCACTACTGGACCCGGAAATGACGACGCCGGTTGTTGCCAACCTGGGCCCGGCCCCCCGACAGGTTTTGGGCACGTTGGCTCTAGCGGGGCCAGC
>CAZSXL010000193.1:0-1965 GCA_964611225.1 uncultured Gammaproteobacteria bacterium | reverse complement strand
ATCCCGGTCACCAGCTGTCGTTCCACACCATGCTTGGTGCCGACAAAAAATAACTCATGTTGTTTAAGCTGCTCGGCAATGGCCAGCAATGGCGTGACTGATCCGGCTGTACCACCACCACTGAACATAATGCGCATACTATCGTTCGCTAGTTTGCCGCGAGATATTAATCAAAATACCGACAGCCGCTAGTAACGTAACCATCGAAGTACTGCCATAACTGACAAAGGGTAATGGAATCCCAGTTAGTGGTAGCAACGATAACATCGCCATGATATTGACAATGGCTTGAAAGGTAATCCAGGTCACAATCCCGGCGGCGACAATTTTACCGAAATGATCCGGCGCCGCTTTGGCTACCTGGATCCCCTGCCACATAATCCCAATATAGAGCGCCACTAGACTCAAGGCAATAATGAATCCCATCTCTTCGGCTACTACCGCAAAAATAGAATCGGTGGCTACTTCTGGCAGGTAATTAAACTTTTGACGCGAATGACCTAATCCCACGCCAAACAAACCACCTGAACCAATCGCCAACAAGGCTTGGTTGATATGAAACCCAATCCCCAGCGGATCCAGATCTGGATTCAAAAACACCGTCAATCGATTAGCCCGATAACCAAAAGACGGAATAAATAGTGGTAGTACTTTAATTAAGAAGAGCAACATAGCTACTCCAGCCGCTCCAATGACAGCGAGATGTTTCCAGGGAGCACCGGCCACAAAATAAGCCACGATCGCAATCACGGCAATAATCACCATCGTACCAAGATCTTTCTGGACACCGGCAATCATTAAGACCAAGAAACCGATCATGGTGATGAAGGGCGCAAAGCCTGTGGAGACATCATGAATGGCACGATCTTTTTGCCGGGCTTCTAACCATAATCCTAAATAAAGCAAAAAGGTCAGTTTAATCAGTTCGGACGGTTGGAACAAAATACCACCTAAATTAATCCACCGTCGGGCACCCAGTAATTCTACCCCAATCCCTGGTACCAGCACTAAGATCAAAAAAATGATATTAATCACAATCATGGCAAAGGCATAGCGTTTCCAAAGATGGTAATCGATACGCGATAATAACCACATCACCGGCAAACCCAACATTACGCCGTACAATAATTGCCGTTTCACAAAATAATACGGGTCATCAAACTTCTCAAAGCCGGCCACTAAGCTAGCCGACGACAACATGATCAGACCAAACATCAGTAAAATTAAAAGCAAACCGACTAAGGTGTAATTCGGTACGTGCCAATGAGATGTCAACGCAGAAAAACGACGGCGCATTAGTCTAGTGGGTTCAAAGTTAAGTCCAATCGCACCCGATAGCGCAAGCGATGTTTGCGTTCTTGACCCTTTTGCAAGACTACCTTGTTGTGATGATTTAATTTAATCCGAAAACCACGTGGCCGCCATTTACGTTTCAAGTAATCTGTTTCTACGAGTGCAGATTCAGTTTGCTGGTAAAGGAAAATCTTAATTTTACGTTTGCTCGGAGTACGTGTTACCGCAATAAAGAGGTTGGCACCACGAGCGCGAAACACCCGCGCTAGTATTTTACGTTGCGTACGGGTATTAAAGGTCAAGGTCTGTTCAACCCGGTTAGCATTACAGTTAATCAAAAAAGCTTGCTGACCACGCCGTTCCACGACAATTTTAAAGTGACTATTAGCAGCGTACGTCCGGAACTTATAATCTGTGGTTGGATAATCAGCCAAAATACCACCTAGCGCTACTGAATTATCACAAGTGTAAATAGGCCAATAACCAATATAGAGCCGGCCGCTACTGCCATCATATTGGGGCGCAGCAATTAATAACTCAGTTTGGCCATCACCATTTAAATCGGCACCCGCCAC
The DNA here is from genome assembly GCA_964611225.1 of uncultured Gammaproteobacteria bacterium. Lineage (GTDB taxonomy): Bacteria > Patescibacteriota > Patescibacteriia > UBA9570 > UBA9570 > UBA9570. Next base: position 97 of record CAZSXL010000193.1, on the reverse strand, counting down.
CATGGCTCCGGCCAAGTCACTGGCGACTTCACCAGATAACAGATAATCAGCCAGTGTAGAATGTAGCCAGGCCGAACCAGCTTGTGGATCTAGTTCG
>CAZSXL010000192.1:0-1968 GCA_964611225.1 uncultured Gammaproteobacteria bacterium | reverse complement strand
GGGGTTACTAACTATGGAACGTCAACGTCGCCAAGATTTACGTCGTCTTACGCAGTTGCGACAAGACAATCAAGAACGTGAACGGGAGTTCGGTACCCGCGGTGAAACCCCTTGGACTTTATATCGTAGTAGTATCTTTGAATATGAAACTTCTTTTCGTGAATTGTTTCCTGGGCAAGAACGACCTTTAACTGATTATGTTGACCAGCGTCGAGAAAAACATCAGCCGACTGTTGCCTTAGACGTCATGGGCGACGGTAATGCTTTACGTGGTTTAATGCCGGATCGTGGATTGGCGATTGCGTTGACTGATCAGCGTGGGCCAGCTGACCAAGAGTTCGATCGAGCGGGCGGCATTGATGTCATGACCGGAGATGTCTTGAACCGGCAGATGTGGGAGCGTATACAAACTTGGCTTGCACAAACTAAAGATGTTGAGCATAAATTTCATCTGATCATGGAACACGGTGGTGCAGGCACAAGTGAATATCCAACCGATCCAAAGTTTTATGAAAGCGTCATGGGCAATTTATGGTCAGTGTTAAGTAGTGACCATGGGTTGATGGTCATACAAATACCGCATGAGATTAAAATTCAGATCCCAACTTGGGTGGAACATTTACGCGCCCGTGGTGTTCCTGCCAACTACGCATTTCAGACAAAAGTCTTGCCCAAATACAATTTAACTTATTCATTTCCGGTCATTAGGCTTGATAAACTGCCATCTAGCCCCGATGCATTTCCTACGCTAGACTAGGTATATGGACAAGCAGTGTCGTCAATGTCAGCAAGCTTTTACCATCACCTCCAGTGATCAGGACTTCTACAAACGGATGGAAGTACCAGCACCAACGTTGTGCCCAAATTGTCGGTTGCAGCGGCGCTATAACATGCGTAATGAGCGGGTGCTGTATAACCGCAAGTGTGACCTGACTGGTAAACCAATTGTCACGATTTTTTCACCGGATAGTTCGTACACAGTGTATAGCCAAGCGGCCTGGTGGAGTGATGACTGGGATCAGTTTAAGTTTGGTCGGAAAGTAGATTTTACCAAACCAATGTTTGAGCAGATGAAAGCGTTGCAATTGCAGCAGCCGCGTATGGCCTTATTGTCTAAGGACAGCGAAAATTCCGAGTATACGAATCATTCAGCGTTCAACAAAAACTGTTATTTAGGATTCTCGATCATTAACGGTGAGGATATCATGTATGGCTTCATGAACTTCAAGTGTCAGAACTTGGTGGATTGTAGTTATATGTATGATAACTGTGAGCTCTGTTACCAGTGTTTTTATGGTCACGGTAACTATGGCTGTGCCTACTGTACGCTGTGTCGTGGCTGTACCAACTGCTGGTTTAGCTTTGATTTAAGCGGCTGTGAAGATTGTTTTTTAAGTTATAACTTGCGTAATAAAAAATACTGTTTCATGAATGAGCAGTTATCCCAGGCAGATTATGAACAGCGCGTGGCGGAATACAAAACGATGACCTATCAGCAACAGCAAGCCTTGATTCAGCAATGGCAGGGGATGATCAAAACCGAAGCCATTCATCAAGCTACTAACCAAGTGAATGCGACGGACAGTACGGGTGACTACTTAGCCAAATGTCACAATGTGCAGGAAGGATATTATATTTCTGGTGCCGAAAACTGTAGTTATGTTTTTCAAGCAGAAAATCTAAAAGATGTGATGGATGGTTCTAGTGTGGCGCCGGCCGAGTTTTGTTACGAAATTACAGCAATTATTAATGATAACCACTGCAAGTTTGTTAATTACTCGTATGATAATAGTTTTTTAGAGTACTGCGATCATGTCTTTAACTCGCAAAACTTATTGGCTTGTGTGGGCCTGAACCGTCAAAAATTCTGTATTCTGAATAAGCAGTATACTGAGCCGGAATATAACCGTTTACGCAACCAGGTGATTGCACACATGAAACCAACCGGTGAGTATGGCGAATTGTTTC
>CAZSXL010000191.1:0-2000 GCA_964611225.1 uncultured Gammaproteobacteria bacterium | reverse complement strand
GGGTTGATTCAAGGCAAACGGGTGTTATTAGTTGATGATGTCTTATCGACTGGTGCAACGACAGCAGCGTGTACCGCTGCCCTGCAGGCGGCCGGTGCGGCCAGTGTATCAGTGGCTGTTGTAGCACAGAATGTATCACCTAAATAAAAAACGATCCCCTATCTTCTAGATAGGGGTCTCGGAGCCCGTAGGCCATATGTACACACATACTAACAGGGTATTACGTTAGTGTCAACTTTAGGTCTTTGGTGCCCTCGACAGGAATCGGACCTGTGACCTTTCGGACCGCAACCGAACGCTCTATCCACTGAGCTACGAGGGCTTAAAGCTAAAATAGCTTACTATAATCGCATCAAGCGGGCAAGGGCTTCTTCGGTTGACTCATCTTCCTTTTCGAAATCCTCCTCAATATATTGCAATAGAATGCGTCGAATCGCTAGCGGGTTCTGGTCTTCTAGATGGATAGGTAGTTCTTTACGCATCGTTTGATTAACACCAAAATAGAGTAACTTTACCGGTGGTTCATAGATGATCCAAAAACTGCCTAGCTCCTTGTATGGGTAATAACGTTCCCCTAAAACGACACCGCCCTCTAGGATTAAAAACTCCAACTCTTCTGGTTGGCGACGTTCATGCAGGTAGACAATGGCTGACACGATCATGATGATGATCGCAAATAAAAAGTTACGGGTAGCCAAAGCATGGATCAACAAGACCGCCGCTAAGCCGCCCATCACAATCATCCAGCCGAGCGTACGCTTATATTGAATATATTCTGGAACGGTCCATTCGGCCAAGATTCGGCCGTATTTTGTATTATCGCCTATTGCCATGGTTATCATTATAGAACACTTGCGAAAAAGCGTCTATTTCACTATAGTAGCGTAACGGGTTTACCGCGGGGAGAGGTGGCTGAGTGGTCGAAAGCGCCTCACTGCTAACGAGGTAGGGGTTTATAGCCTCTCGCGAGTTCGAATCTCGCCCTCTCCGCCAGGACGCTCATTTTATATATAGTTTGGAGAGGTGGCAGAGCGGTTGAATGCAGCAGTCTTGAAAACTGCAGTGCCTTTACGGGTACCGCGAGTTCGAATCTCGCCCTCTCCGCTGATTATTCTGATTGCGTTTTAAAGCTGACCGCCTTGCTCCACCTGGTGGTTTCATCGGTGCTATAGGTGGCTCGAACTTGCACCGTGTAGGTAGATTCAGTCTTCAAATCTTTCAATTTTTTCTGCAACTTATCAGCCGGGATGTTATTGTATGTAGCGACAGTTTTTGTACCTTTTTTGAGACGGACAGAAAAACTATCAATGTACGCTACATCATCCCCAACAGTCCACTTCACTGTGGCAGCTGTGGCATTAATTTTACTCTTTGGGACTGTGGGCTTGGAATATCTAGTGTTCTTAGTTGATTTTTCTGTGGTCGTAGAACCATAATAACTAGCTGAGTCAAAGATGATACCGTTACTATAGTAGGCAACCACATCAAAATAATAGGTCGTTTCAGTGTCTAAATCAGTAAATAGATAACTCAGATCTGATCCAACGTCAACAATCTCATCATCACTCGTATCCGCATCCTCAGAAATAATCACACCATACGTAGAGGCTTCTTCAACAGCTTCCCAATTCACCGCAATGTTTTTGCCAAACACTACAAAGGTTGGTTCATCACTACCTTCGCCAAGAGAAAAAGGACTTAAATCAACGGTTACATCAGCGCCTTGGGCAATTGTGCTGGCACTAGTTGCCCCCCAATAGAAATTGCTACCCTCTGAAGTGCCATTCGTTACATCAGTCAAGGTGATGGTATGTGTTCCAGCGGCTAGATCAGTGTTCAGCGTAATAGTGTAGACGAAACTATAAGTTGAAGAGTTACCAGTACCACTGATCGTGCTACTACTAAATGTAGTGTTGCCAAAATCAAACGTCGTATCTGCTTCGTTCCCATTATGAGCAAGAAAACTCACTTTTTCACTGGCGGTAATAGTAGTCGAGGTC
>CAZSXL010000190.1:0-2007 GCA_964611225.1 uncultured Gammaproteobacteria bacterium | reverse complement strand
TCGGTCTCGAAGCCGGGCTCGACTTTGCGAGCTATCGCTTGACCGACCGGCAATTGGACACGACCGGTTTCCACAAAATAGGCCCCGATCCCTGGTGCACCATCGGCTAACGCGATAGTGACTGTTGTGATGGTCATGGCTTGGCTATCACGCTGTAACGTTAATATCACGCTCTCTCCGGGTAATACAGTCACTAGCTGTTGCTTCACTTCACTAAGCGTAGTGACGGCTGTACCATTCACTGCGGTAATGGCGTCTCCAGTGGTTAATCCAGCAACCGCGGCTGGAACGTCTGGGGTAATGTCGGCTACCGTGATGGCCCGATCCATTACTCTGGCACTGGCCGGCAGCTGATCCAAATAGGATGGCATCCCCACGCTATAACCAACCGCCAACAGCACAATGGTCAAGAGATAATTCATCGCGATACCAGCAATTAATATGCTGAACCGCTTCCATAGTGGTTGGGCTGTAAAATGATCGGTCTGGGGTGTTTGTGCGTTAGGCCCGTCTTCTTCAATAATCCCTTTAATTTTTACGAAGCCACCTAGCGGGATAGCATTAATGGAGTACATCGTTTGACCAATTTTTCTGCCAAACAGCCGTGGTGGAAAGCCAAACCCAAATTCATCGACACCCACTTTAAATAATCGTGCTACTACAAAATGACCTAACTCGTGCACTAATACTAACAAGCCGAGGATGACCACAAAGCTCACGGCGGATTGCCAAATCATAATTTCATGATGTCCGTTGACTTGGCCTCGGCCACCTCAGTGACTAATTGGTTGAAATGATCCACTTGCTTTTGAATCTCTTTTTGCTCGGCAAAGGCCTGATCTTCAGAGATTACTTTATCCGTTTTATTCGATTTAACCGTATGCATTAATTCTTCACGGACCAGTTTAATGTGCACTTTAGCTTCATCGGCCCGTTCGTCTACCAACTTCACCAAGTCCTTACGCTTCTCTTCGGTCAAGGGTGGAAACGGTAAACGGATGGTGACCCCATCCACCACCGGGTTATAATCACGACCACAGGTGCGCAGAGCGCGCTCAACATCTTTGGTGATACTCTGATCCCAGGCTTGGATAAGCAACGCTTGAGCTCCTTGACTGGTGATACTGGCCAGCTGCTCTAACGGTGTTTTAGTACCATACGCCTCGACCATAATGCCTTCCAATAATACTGGACTGGCTCGTCCCACTTGAATGGTAGCGAGTGATTTACGCAAATGTTCGATGATCGGTTCAAATGATGTAGCCATAATATTATTTAGCTTTCAGTAAGCCGCCCTCTTCTTCCACTTTATACATCCCAGCATACATTACATTTGGGGTTTGTGGATCAATCAATAACTGGTAGATGGTTCTGGTAGATGGAAAATTTTCGATTACTTTCCAAGTGACACCGCTATCGACGGATTTATGCAGCACATGACCAAGCGTGAAATACAGTTCATTGGGTTTACCCGGCACAGACGCCACATTACTAATGCTATCGTTTTGTTTATCGGATACCCCTAACAGCGTAATAATATCCTTCCAGTCATCTCCATTATTGGTTCCTTGCATTAAGCCACGGCGGGTGACTAAATAAATGATGCTAGAATCATTTGCGTCTAGGCTCATGGCAAAGATCTTATCGACATCATCAAACTCTGTTTTCACTTCTTTAGTGATCAACTCTGCCCAACCAGAATTAATATTGTCAGCCGTTTCGACAGCGGTAAACTCTCCAGCCGATAACGAGCGGTACAGATCTTCATCTTCTGTTAGAGCATAGATAATGCGGGTGTCATGCGGGGCGATCAACAACTGCTTGATACCGTCGCCGAGTTGCAGACGCAAATCCCAATTCACTCCATAGTCAAAACTTTTTATAACCGCGCCAGTAGACGTAGCCGCATAAACGCGACTATGTTCAAAGCTATCCACCGCCACGACTGTGATATTGCCACCTTGGACATCGGTATAGACCGTCTCCCAAGTTAAGCCTTCATCGGTC
>CAZSXL010000189.1:0-2017 GCA_964611225.1 uncultured Gammaproteobacteria bacterium | reverse complement strand
ACGTTTTCGTTTGGTTGAGGCTGAAAAAAAGTTAGTGGTGCTAGGCAGATTATTGCATCAACCAGCGAGTCCGGCAATTTTGGAAGCTACGCAAGAATTGGCTAGGTTGCAGAGTAACAGCGTGGATCTCACTGAGGAGGGCAGCGTGGCAGCTTCAGAGCTGATTACACAAGTCCAGACCCTCTGGCAGGACACGATCCAAGAACATGGTTTTACCATTGACCAAATCAAGCAAGCCCTCGAGTTAGTGAATGTACGTTATACCTTAGAACACGCCGCTGAGCATTTTGATGCGGATACTGGTAAGGGCGTCCCAACCGTCAACTTAATATTTCCATTATTGGTTGAAGGCAGCATGGGAATAGCCAAATATCGGGTGATGGCGGAAAATCCGCAAGCTAAAAAATTATTAGAGATCACGCGTATTTTGCATTACTATCAGCGTTTGCACACGACCGCTGATCCACAGGTACGGGCGCATGATGATAAGGCCTTACGTCAGCGTTTAGAAGTAGAGGGTGATGGCCCGGTTGAGTTTGCACACATTCAACAGTGGCTCTACCGTCAGGGCATTTTGAATGAACATTTTCAGCAAGACTATGATGAACTAGCTGAAGGGATTGATAAATATTTTGAAGTGCTACAACGTGAAGCCCATATCACGGATCGTAGTATTGACCAAGCTAATGAGGTCAAAGGGGTAAAGCCAGAAAAACTCATTGCGATGGCCTTTGGCGTGACTCCAGAGGTACAAACAGGTGATCTTGGCTATGATCGTTTATTGCGTTGGGAAGCCCAGCGTAAATTGATTTTGTTATTAATGTTGCATGAAGCCAATGTCTTTCGTAAACGGTTGCAACAGCAAGGCATTGAACCAGTAAACCAATTGGAAGCTAAACTAGAAGCGCCAGACAGCAAGGCCGGAGACCGTAAACTGCTGTTAGCTGGTATCAGCCAAGAGGTCAGTATCGAGCGGCGTACTAAAACCTTAATGTCGTTATTCCGTAAGTTGATTGTGCGTGACCAAGTGGCTTCCGCCCAAGACCTGGTTGGGGATATTTACGCCGAAGCGATTATTTTTACCGAGCCGACTGCCGATGAAAGGGTAGAGACTTTTCCGGCACCGTGCCACATGACGAATGCTAAAGATGTGGTGTTATCAGAATTTAAAGCGCCAGTGGTGGTAGCCCAGTACATTGACGAGTTAGTGAAGGCTGCTGATGCCAAGTCGGAACGAATTAATATTACACATTATAAAGGTTTGCCAGGGCCGGGTGAGCAGTTTGAAAGTACGGGTCCAGGTGGTGGAGCACCAGTCCGGATGGTCAAATTTTATCTTCAACATGTTGATAAAGGTGGGACCGTACGGCAACGTGAAGTGCAATTGTTTGTACCAAGTATCGTGGGTCGTGTTTGGCAATCTGGCATGGTGGATTATGAGCAAAAAAAACAAGATGACCAAGACTATGCCGTGCGTCGCTTATTTTCCACCAAAGCGTTGCGGTCATTTATGGAGTTATTGTATCCAGCCGAAGTGTACGGTGATTCCATTCAACCAATTTACCGTGCTAGGGTGTGATCCTACACTACGGATGATGCTTTTGCGCGCTACCAGATTGAGTAGCTAAGCCAGCGGCCACCGTGCCCGCTAGTCCGCCGTAAAATTCTCCGTCAAAGGAATCCGGCGGTGGGGGAATGACTTTAAAAATTTCGTCGGCCAACTCTTGGACGCCAATTCTTTTTTGGGCGGAAAAAGGAATTACCAGATGATTGCCAATCGCCGTTTGCAGTGTCTCTAACCGTGCTGCTTGATCGGCTGGTTTTATTTTATCGACTTTATTAGCGACCACGACCGCATCTTTTTGCCAGTCTTCTAAGCTGTGCAGCATTTCCAGATCGTTTTCAGATAATCCAATGTTGGCGTCAATAATCAACACCACTTTTTTTTGCAGCGATTGCTTATTAAACAAGTAGCCGGTGATCAAGGTGTGTAATTTAGCGCGTTCGTCCCAGGAAT
>CAZSXL010000188.1:0-2042 GCA_964611225.1 uncultured Gammaproteobacteria bacterium | reverse complement strand
GTACTGGAACGGCGCCGCATCGATCTTGAAGAGTGTGGTGCCGGTCTTTACCAGGCCAAACTCCCCAAAGACCGGTCCCTGCAGGTGAATTTGGATTATGTTCAGGAAAAAGGTAGGCCATTACGCTTCCCGCAACCCGACTATCATGCCGGTCAAAAAATTGTGACGTTCATTGGCAAACCGGAACGTGGGTATCCTTCGAACTTTAACAGTTGTCGTCTGGTGATGGATACGGAATTGGGCAAACATTTGCATTACGATGTGCCTGGCGGTCCGTCGCGCGTGCTCTATCTCTCCAACCTTGAGCCGGCAGCAGAACCTATTGGTGTGGTAGTGGCCAATGGCGAAAAACTGGGTGAGTGGATTCACTGGTTGTCATTCACTCGCTTCGCTCATCGCATTGACGATGAAAGCGCGCCGGCCTTGCGACTGTTTGAGGTATCACAAAACCAGTCGCTCATGATCGACGGCTACTTAATGATGCCGTCGCCCGATTACAGCATTTTCGTGAACTATGGTGACCGCCACCGCGTCATAGTCAGTTCAGATAAGCTGCAAAGTTTAGGCAATCCCAGCAAGTATCGTTCTACCTTGGTTCTGATCCCCGCTAATAACAAGTGGGCGTTGAGTCAGGTCGAACAGTACGGTTATCGGGAAATCATTTTCTAGCTTTCCGCCACACTGTCTTGTTCGTTACCGACTCACCCGAGTCGGTTTTTTATACTCCGCTTAGAATTCAATAGCTTCGCAACACTTCCAGTGGAGTTTTAAAATTAAGGCTTAGATGCAACCGTTCTTGGTTGTAGTACGGCAAATATTCTTCCAGCGCCTGCTGGTACCGTTTCGGTGAACTTGGCACATGATCTAAGCACTCTTCTTGCAGTGTTCGGTTGAACCGTTCCAGGTGGGCATTGTCGTTCGGTGTCCGCACCCGACTGTGGCGATGTTGTGTGCCAACATTGAGAGTGAAGCCTTGGGAAAATTCCGATCCATGATCACTCTGCAATATCTGAAAGGAAAAGGGTGCGGTGCTTTTGGCTGCCTGCACAAAGCACAGCGTGTTGTTCACATTAATATTCTCACTTACCCGCGCATACGCCCAGCGCGTACAGACGTCCAGTAATGTGTACACGTAAAACCGATCCGGTCGGATGATGTGAATGGTATCTACTTCCACCAGATCGCCTGGTTTCCCTATGACAGGACGGGGTGTGGCGTCATGCGGTCGTTTCCAAGGACTTCTGGATTTCAACAGACCGTATCTTCCTAACACCCGCTTCACACTACTAAGACTGACTGCAATTCCTTTTCGTTTTAATTCTTCCTGCACCACTTCAGCGCACCGATTGTGCTCTAGGCGTTGATTAATGATGGCTCGCACCAGCTCAAACGGGAGCTCATCAGGGTGATGATGAGGCTTGGAGCTTTGGGTGGGTATCCACAGCTCACTTCTTCCCATGGGCTCAGCTTTCTTGACCCAGCGGCTAATGGTGGACGGATTAAAGCCAGTATGTCTGGCTACTTTCCGGACGCTCCAGCCGGAGCGGACTAACTTCACGGCATCCATGCGGAGCCGGGGTAACTTAGGGTTGGTTGTGTAGGGCATGTACATAGTTTGGACCACCGGGGTGTTGCCAAGCTATTGAACCATTACGTGGTATTGACATTTACGAAGGTAGTGCTATATTGGAATTACTAAAACCACCCGTTGCTTACCGAAAGGTAGGTGCGGGTTTTTTAGTGGGGTAAAAACTTCTGTAAATCCTCTTCGAAAACGTCCTTGTTAATGTCGCATTTTTAATAAGCCCATGGGAAGGACGATTGCTAAATCCAATATATTCCAGTTTTTTGCCCTTGTGCCTTACCTTTTTAATTGCTGGTATCAAGTCTGTATCCGAGCTCACTAATAGCGCAGTGTCATATATATTCTCATATGCGCCTACGACTAAATCTACTGCAATTTGTACGTCCACACCTTTTTCTCGTTGACCTCCTCCGTCAATGAGCATATGTCCGTAGGAAATTTGCCAACCATATTGCTG
>CAZSXL010000187.1:0-2087 GCA_964611225.1 uncultured Gammaproteobacteria bacterium | reverse complement strand
GTAGTAGCTGTAGAATTAACGTAGACCACACCAGCGTTATCACCGGCCGTATCACTGTACGGTGCGCCCATAATAATGTCGTTCACGCTGTCACCAGTGACGTCACCAACGGCCAGGCTAGTACCTATGCGTTCCCGTTTGGTGACACCGCTGACGCTAGCAAAAGAGTCTAAACTAGTACTACTGTAGGCTGCCGTGCGGCCAGGAATAGTGTATACCGTACCCACATCGCGTTCGGTACCATCATAGCGTGGAGCAGACACGACAATGTCCGCTACACCATCGGCAGTGACATCGCCAGCAGCAATCGCGCTACCAGCATAATCAAAATCGTCGGTTCCAGAGAAGAAAGGTTGATCGGATAACTGCCGTGTGCCCGTAAACACAGTCGCCTGTCCATAGAGCAAATAGATACCACCACTCCGGTCATCATGCCAAGTAGCGCCGACGGCCCAATCACTGTACCCATCACTATTGATATCTCCCACCCCGGCCAAACTAACACCAGCATGGTCATTATCATCGGCACCGTACCAACGAGGATGACTAGCCACCGTCTGATCGGTATAGTCTGTCGCCTGTCCATAGATCAGGTAAACGGTTCCCGGATTATTTTCACCAGTGTCATGATATTGTGAGGTCAAAGCAAAATCAGCATAGCCATCGGCATTGATGTCCCCTAACCCAGCCACGACCGAACCCAAATGGTCACCGTCCTCTTCACCTACCAAGGTCGGCAAGTCAGCCAACACCACTTGATCAATCCGATCCACTTGGCCATACAGGATATAAACCTCTCCTTGGCTGGCCTCACCAGCATCCGGTGCACCAATGGCTGCATCCTCATAGCCATCCGCATTCACATCACCAATATTCGCTAATGCCGTAGTGGCTAGTGTACCTTCAGTGTCACCGGTTACCACCGCCAAATCAGATAGATCAATACTGGTAGTCGCTAAACCAAGTGCTGGCATCGCCAACACTCCAAGACTGATTGACCAGAAAAGTAAACGCATGTGTATCGTATCATTAACGCTTTAAGACTGCTAAAAAAGCTTCTTTCGGAATATCCACCTTACCCATACTTTTCATTTTAGCCTTGCCCTTTTTCTGTTTATCTAACAGTTTATGTTTGCGGCTGATATCACCGCCGTACAGTCCAGCTGTTACATCCTTACGCATGGCTGGGATTTTTTCCGATGCTATTATTTTACCACCAATGGCAGCCTGCAGTCGAACTTCAAACATTTGACGCGGTAATACCTTTTTAAGCGCGGCCACAATTTTACGACCAGCCGATTGAGCTTCATCTTCATACACGATAGAGGCTAACGCTTCAATCGGCTCTCCCGCCACCAATATTTCTAAACGCCGCACTTTGCACTCAATAAACCCTTTAAATTCATAGTTCAACGAAGCATAACCGGAAGACACGCTCTTTAAGCGATCGTAAAAATCCACAATAATCCCAGATAAGGGTACCTGGTAATGAATCACCACCCGCTGTGGATTAAGATATTCTAGATCACTCCCGGTCGGCTGACCACGACGGTCTTGCAATAACTTCATAATACCGCCAATGTAGTCGGTGGGTGTTACCACATCTACCTGCATCACCGGCTCCTCAGATAACTTAACCTGCGTCGGGTCTGGAAAATCTAACGGTGATGAAATGGTTTCGACCTGGCCTTTGGTATTCGTTACGCGGTAAGCTACGGCTGGCACCGTGACAATCAGATCTAAGTCATGCTCGCGATGAAGGCGTTCCTGCACCACATCTAAATGCAGTAACCCTAAAAACCCACAGCGAAACCCAAACCCGAGGGCTTTTGAGTTTTCTGGTTCATACGTTAACGAGGCGTCATTTAATTTTAATTTGCCCAACGCTTCACGCAACTTTGAATAATCATCCCCTTCTTTACAGAAAATACTGGCAAACACCATCGGCTTAGCTTGTTGATAGCCCGGCAAGGCTTCGGCAGCGGGTTGCTGCGACAGGGTAATCGTATCACCAACCTTACAATCTTCAACCGATTTCAATCCGGTAATGACGTAACCAATTTCTCCAGTATTCAGTTCCGTCTGAG
>CAZSXL010000186.1:0-2099 GCA_964611225.1 uncultured Gammaproteobacteria bacterium | reverse complement strand
ACCGGTTAGATTTGCAATCAGGCTTATTTAGTGCAAGTTTTCCGATAGTGAAACAATACCATGATCAATTACTGGAAAATCTGGGTGTCGTCTATCAACCATCTGCACATCAGTTATGGATGACAGGGATCAGAGCGGATGTTGATGATAAAAATGGGCAGTGTTCATTGATCGGTATCCCGTTATCTGACGCAGTCAAACCACGAAAAATATCGGAATATCAAACCGAATATTAAGACGCCGGTTTATTCTGCACAGGTGATCTCTTGTCGTCGAATTCGACCACTCATCGCGACAATGATGCCTATTCCGTTGGGAATTCCTTGTCCGCAGAGAGTAATTGAACCGGGTGTTCCGGCTTGTGTACCATCGGGTTGAAAGATGAACTGAGCTTGATTAGTAGTAACGTTTAGTTGATGGAAAGGCGAGCCACGAAACAGGATCGTATCGCCAGCATTACCAGATGTTAGTCGTCGGTCGCGGTTGATATCGCTGAATAGCAAGATGTGTGAGAAGCCATTTTTTACGCACTGCTCCTGCTCATTAGCAAGACAAGCGATAACATATTCACCAGTATCGATAGCCTGATTTCGGGCGTGGTGTAGGGCGGTATGTAATGAAAAGGCTTCTGTTTGTACTGCAGTATCCGCAAGTAAATATTGTAAACCAGGTACGCCAATCAGTAATAAAATGGCGGCAATGGCCAAGGTTGTCATCAGTTCAAGTAAGGTAAATCCGTGCTGGGACATGATTGAACATCAGGAGTAGATTGTGTTCCTGATTGTCTGTTTGCGGGATAACGGTTGAAACTGCTACATCCGACAGTGCTTCTGTGCGAACAACAAAAGCACTGTCGAGACGTTCAAAATTAGCTGATTTTTTTCCTGCCAGATAACATAACCAGAATAACACCTACGGCTACAAATGGCACACTTAGCCATTGTCCTACCGTGATCAAGTTTCCTGCTTCATAGGCAGCTTGTGGGGTTTTGAAGAACTCCAGAGCAAAACGGGCACTGAAAATTAACACTAGAAACAGGCCGAACAGAAAACCCGGTTGTTTGCTTTTATTGCCACGAAACAGCAGGAATAAAAGTATGAAGGTGACAAAATAACAAGCCGCTTCATACAACTGCACTGGATGGCGCGGTAAGTTATCGATCCGCTCGAACACCACACCCCAGCTACCATCGGTCGGATTCCCGATAATCTCCGAGTTCATGAAATTGCCCAGTCGGATAAAGCAACCGGTAAGCGCGGTTGGGATGGATAAGCGATCGGCTAACCACAAGAAACGATTTTCTGGATGTTGACGAACGAACAACCAGATCGCGAGCAGCACGCCGATACCACCACCATGACTGGCTAAGCCACCTTCCCAAATTTTTAAGATGTCGATTGGATGAGCTAAGTAATATTCTGGTTCATAGATCAACGTGTGCGCTAATCGTGCACCAACCACGGTTCCAATAAAAATATAGGTGAGTAGTTTGTCCAGTTGCTCGGTTGGTCGGCCTTCCTGGCGATAAATACGTTGCATAAGTTGATAACCGAGCAGGAAACCGGCAGCGAATAAGGCGCCATACCAATGGACGGCAATCGGACCGAGTTGAACCAAAATAGGATTGGCATTCCAGAACAGCATATTGATCCCCAGTAATGAGATGGTTGAAGACAACCATAGAGGGTCACAGGGTAACATGTCTGGTGAATCGGACTGAACCCGTCAACCCATGCTCGGTTGACGGGAAGTCGCGATTTATTGCGTTACTTGTTCCCGCAAACAACGGGCCGCGTTAACCATGTTTTTCAACGCGGCTTGTGTTTCCGGCCAGCCACGGGTTTTCAGGCCACAATCTGGGTTGACCCACAGTCGTTCTACCGGCAAATGTTGCTGTGCTTTTTGTAGCAACTGCGTCATCCATTTTACGTCCGGCACATTTGGTGAGTGGATATCATAAACCCCAGGGCCGATACCAATCGGGTAAGCTTGATGGTGGAAAGTGTCTAACCACTCCATTTCTGGGCGAGAGGTTTTCAGGCGTTACACATCCCGACCCACCCACAAAATAAAAGAACACACAACACCAAAACCCGCA
>CAZSXL010000185.1:0-2154 GCA_964611225.1 uncultured Gammaproteobacteria bacterium | reverse complement strand
CAAAAGCGTCCGTCATGTCTATCATCTCTATGTGGTGCGCAGTAAACAGCATGATCAGTTACAGCAAAAATTAGCCAAAGCTGGCATCATTACCCAAGTGCATTATCCTTGGCCGTTACACAAACTCCCAGCCTTTGCAGGTTTGAAAAAAAAGTATCGTCTGCCGCACAGTGAACTGATGAGTCAGGAGGCATTATCATTACCGATGTATCCTGGGTTGACGGCTGCAGATGTGCGTCGCATCTGTCAGCTTGTCAATCAGTAGCTTAACTGCGCCACACTTGATAGAGCCAACGTAGTGGAGGTAGATTCATTAATTTTAGAATAAGCTGTCGACGGAATCGTTGGATTGGAGTAATCGCAGTAAAACCCAAGGCAAAGGCTGGTTGGATAGTTTGTATTCGGGTTAGGCTATGTTGTAACGCTGCCGCATACGGTGTGTAAATTAAGTCGCGGACACTGGCGGGGCAATAGTAGTAACCCAATAATGGATCATAGCTATGCTCGCTATACAGTTTAAAAGCATGATAGTGGTAAAAAATCACTGGCAGATCATCAATCATCACTTGGTTCTGTTCATTGTGAAATCGGAAGCGTTCAATATTCCACGGAGCCACACCACCACCTAAGTGTTGTGCCACCACAACACCCTGAAAGCGGGTTGGCCAATCATTCAAATACATCTGATCTCCCAACTTGCCATCTTCAGCACGGAAATAGCACCATTCATTACAACGCCCACGCCACCAGCGCAAACAGGCTAGGCCGGCCGCATCATTGCGGAAGATCAAAAATTCGACATTGTAGATGCCAGACAGAGCAGTTTTGTATTGGTAGCGGCTGGAATAATTGTGGCTAACAATGAGAATGGACTGCTTTGCCCACTCATCGTACAGGGGCTGTGGGCTAGAAAAAAAATAAGTGTCGGCGTCCAGATAGGTAACATGATCTAACTCCGGATGCTGTGTCAGGATATATAGTGGCAGCGAAGGTGTCAGCGTCCAGCAATATTCTACTGCTGTGCGGGTAGTTTTCACTTGCCGTAGTTCATCATCCTCAAATTCAGCTAGTCGAATTAACTCAACATGGTCTAATTTTAGTTTGGTCAGGATGTCATAGACTACATCATCCATGCATAATATCCAGAGTGTAAAGCTCCCAGCATGACGCAAGAGTGAAGCGTGTAAGGCTAGGCCGCGTGTACAGTAATTTTTATCGAACAGTGTGCAAAAATTATAATGCATGGCGAAATGTCCACATTCTGTTAGCAGTATAATTCCAAACGAGTACAATGCTAGTGACAGCTACTTTGGCAATGATGTCATTACTATCCAACACATTGACAAGTACATGGAACAGGGAGGCGCTAAGAGCCAAGCCACACAGCGATATGGCCAGAAATTTAGGGTATTGCTGTCGGTGTTGACCAAGCCGAGCTTGGAATGTCCAGTAGCGATTCAAAAAGTAACTGTTTGTGTTCGCAATCAGAAACGCTAGTACTGAGGCACCAACCAGATGCGCAGCCCAAAATGACATGGTCCGAGTGAGCATAAAATAGATGCTAAAATCAACGCCAGTGTTGATGGTGCCAATAATGCAAAACCGGATAAATTGCTTAGACATAGGCGTTAGTATAGGGGACTTGTGTTGTGCTGGCAAATTCATTATACTAGCCCCTATGCGAGATTTTTTTGAAATTAAGGACGGCCCGAAAATCTTAGCCATGGTGTTTAGACATCGTCTGCAGGCTGATGGGGTCAAGTTTTTAACTCCTCAATCTTATCCTCTGCAGGTAGGGTTGTTACAACATCCTAGTGGAAAAAAAATTAAAGCGCATCGTCATAGGAATTTACGCTATAAAGTCAACACTACACAGGAATTTTTGTACATTGCTAGTGGCGAATTAGAGGCCACTATTTATCGTAATGACTGGACAGTAGTAAAAAAAGTTATTTTGAAAAGCGGAGATTTTATTTTATCGGTGGCTGGTGGGCATGGTTTTCGGGTTTTAAAACGCTGCCGTGTGATCGAGATTAAACAGGGGCCTTATCCAGGTGATACCAAAGCTAAGATTTTTAAACCAGGCGAATGAACGTTCCGGTTAACTCACCGTTAATTTCTGCTGAAGCCAAACGTAATGTGGCGGAAGCGATG
>CAZSXL010000184.1:0-2157 GCA_964611225.1 uncultured Gammaproteobacteria bacterium | reverse complement strand
TGTCGTTGTCAAGGGAAAATGTCAGTAAATATGTTAAGCGATTATGTCAGTAAACGTCTTAATCGAATGGCTTCTTGATTCATACGCCAGGGATGGTTTGGAGGCGGTTTAACCGGCAAGTGAAGTCTGGTTGTTTGAGATGGAATGCTTTCGACCATTGTCGGCTCTAAGTCCAGTTTTCTCATCAGGGTTGCTTCAATCGGAGCAGGAAGAGTTTTCAAGCGGTGACCTTGATAGTACACTGCCAGACTGTTATCTAATCCTAGATATACTTTTACTTTACAGCCGGAATAGCTGATTCTGTAATCAGAAGCTAAAACTTGCAGTCGTTGTCCTTCATATCGCACAACATTATCATGGCCGACGGTGCGGTCATATTTAAAACAAAAATATTCTTGCGGTTTAAAATTGGCCGGTAGATCACGGTAAGCACTCCCCAATTCTTGAGGCTGCACTGCAAATCGCCGATTAAAATCAGGCAGAAAGCGCGCTAAAATGAGATTGGCTTCTTCCATGGTTGTGGCTCCCTTCAGCCTCAATTCACTGCAAAGTCTGTCCTGGAAGGTCCCCCACAGTCGCTCCACCCGGCCTTTAGCCTCGGGTGAGTGAGCCGGTATAGATTCGACACCTAGTTCTTCTAAAAGTCGGCCAAATTGGGTCAGCGGCTCTTTTCCATCGAGTTGCTCTACAATTGATGGCAACTTGTCCTCAGAGATATCGAAGATACTGTGACGGTCATGATACAGCGCCAGGGGGATCCCTTGTTTCATCACTATCTCCTGCAACATGAGCATATAACCCCGTGTGTCTTCTTGTTCTTGAAATAATCCATAAGGTACCTTACCGGTGGCATCGTCTATAGCTCCAATAAGGCAAAACCGGGGTCCTCGCCCTTCCAACCAGTCATGATCGCTGCCGTCTGTCTGTAACAGCATGCCCTCTTGAGGATAGCGTTCTCTACGACTGCGATGCTTGGGTGGCCGTCTTTTCCGCGGACTGGGAATCCCATTTTGGAGCAGCAGGCTTCTGACTGACGAACGTGATAAGTGCAGGTCCTCACACTCGCTTAATTTCTCGGTCAGATGAGTATGATTAAACCCTTTATACTTTACGCCGGCCAGCTCAATTACCTGCAATCTTAGCCCTTCCGCTAACGCATTTACAGGCTTTCTCTCACGATTCCCGTGAGCTAATCCCCCAGCCCCCTCCCTTCGATAGGCCGCCAACAACCGCCCTGCCTGACGTTCGCTGATATTCAATATCGTCGCTTCCTGGCTCATTCCTAATTGTTTGGTTTCAACCTGATTCAATACGATTACCCTGTTTTGTTCTTTTCGATTCAATGTCAGTCTTTCCTTCATACTGACATTTTCCCTTAACAGTTAACTACTGACATAATCGTATGACATCAACAATAGTACTTTTGACACTTCACAAACCAGAAATGGTTGTGCTATAATACTGTCATTGCAAATGGTAAATAAATAGAATTTGAATCAGGCCTGCCTTTTCAAAAACTGAAAATATACAGTAGGTGAATGGGCTGGCTTGACATTTTTTGTCAAAGCTGATATATTTATAATTTGTGAAAGTCTACTTCCGTCCATGTCATTTCAAGCAACATTCATTAGTGCCGTCCCCATTTGCCTTTTAGTACCGCCCGGTACGAAAAATTTTAAGCTTTAAATAAAGTTTAAGGAGTTCTTATGGTATCTATGCGTGTCGGACCCGGAACATCTGAAGGCCGCAGGTCTTTCTCTCATCTGCCCCAGATACTTGAGGTCCCTAATCTGATAGAAGTCCAACTTAATTCCTTTCGGTGGTTCCAGGAGAAAGGTTTAAGGGCCTTATTTGATGAGATTTCTCCCATTAAAGACTTCACCGGCAATCGTTTGGAACTCAGTTTCATGGGCTACGAATTCCGCGAGCCCCGTTATAATGAACAGGAATGCCGCCAGAAGGACCTGACCTATTCCGCCCCACTCTACGTCCGCACCCGTCTGCTGGTTAAAGAGACCGGCGAAATCAAGGAGCAGGACCTCTTCTTCGGCGATATCCCGCTGATGACCGCCAAAGGCACTTTTATCACCAGCGGCGCGGAACGTATCGTCGTCAGCCAGCTTCATACCCATGACCCCCACGCCGGCACCGGCGAGA
>CAZSXL010000183.1:0-2160 GCA_964611225.1 uncultured Gammaproteobacteria bacterium | reverse complement strand
GCGGCGGGAGGGAGGTAAAGGCACATATGTTTCACAACCAAAAATTGAACAGAAACTTCAAGTGCTTACTAGCTTTACAGAGGACATGAAGCGGCGAAATATGCACCCGGGAACCAGGCTCATTCACATGACGACTTGTCCGGCAACTGGTCGTGTCGCAAGGCAACTTGGTATCGAGGACGGAGAGAGTGTGTATGAGATCATGCGTCTAAGGCTGGCTGACGATGAGCCGATGGCGATTGAGACCGCTTATGTTCCTATTTATTATTTGCCAAATTTTACAGAAGAAAAGGTGGCAACAGGTTCTCTTTATGAGGTAATGCGGGAGAGAGGCATCGAAATAGCACACGCCACACAGACTTTGGAAGCGTCACTGGCAAAGGTTACGGAGGCCACTAAACTGAATATCAAGAACAAGGCCCCTGTCCTTTTGATCGAGCGAACGACTTATGCGTCTGGGGGGCAGGCCGTAGAATTCATGAAATCAGTTTATCGAGGGGATCGCTACAAATTTGCTATTGACTTGAGGGCATAGTTTAGATGTAGGAAAAGATTTCAGTTTAAACTCTTAGGTGGATGAAAGAGGAGGAGTTGACCTTGGCAAAGGAAAGAGAGCTAGCCGAACAGATACTTAAAGTCTTTGGTGGTCAGGAGAACATCGCAGCTGCCAGCTTTTGCATGACGCGTCTCCGTTTAACAGCCGTAGACAAGGAACAAGTGGACACAAACGAATTAAAGAAAATCGATGGTGTCATCGGTCTGGTGGAATCATCGGGTCAATTTCAGGTGGTTTTAGGCCCAGGTTTGGTTAACAAGGTGGCCGCGGAAGTCACAAAATTAACCGGAATCCAAATGGGTGAAGTACAAGATTTAAAGGCCACGATTGATGATAAAAATCGTACGCCGTTTAAATTATTCCTGCGTAAATTATCCAGCATATTTATCCCGCTTATTCCTGCCATTGTGGCCTCCGGCATGATTTCTGGTATAACCAACGTCGCCGTTCGCTCGGGCATGGACCCTAAAGGACTTATAATCACGATCTTAACGACACTGGGGAGTGGAATTTTTGCCTACCTAGCTATTTTCGTCGGTATCAATGCCGCGAAAGAATTTGGTGGTACTCCGGCCATGGGCGGACTGGCAGGCGTCCTGCTGATTAACCCAGCCATTGTTAATATCAAAATTGGTGGTTTAGCCTTGCTACCTGGCCGTGGTGGCATTATCGGTGTGTTAATTGTAGCGTGGTTTATGAGTATAGTGGAGAAACAATTACGGAAGGTTATTCCAAACTCGATTGATATCATCGTGACCCCTACCTTAACCCTGCTCATCACTGGCTTTGCCACTTACTTCATTCTGCAACCGGTCGGTGGTTGGCTTTCGGACGGAGTTGTGTATTTTTTCCAAACCATGATTAGTTACGGTGGGGCACTAGCTGGCCTTGTCCTAGCGGGAACCTTCTTGCCGCTGGTAATGACCGGCTTGCACCAAGGCTTAACTCCCATCCATATGGAATTTTTGAACACTACGAAAGAAAATCCATTACTACCCATCTTGGCTATGGGCGGTGCCGGTCAAGTAGGAGCGGCGTTTGCGGTTTACTTGAAGACGAAGAACAAGAAGCTTAAGAATATCATTAAAGGAGCTTTGCCGGTTGGGATCTTGGGGATCGGTGAACCCTTAATTTACGGGGTTACCTTACCATTGGGTCGCCCGTTTATCACTGCCTGTATCGGTGCAGCGATCGGTGGAGCAGTACAAGCTTCGTTCCACGTTGCTTCCATCGCCATGGGCGTTTCCGGTTTGCCATTGACGTTCTTAATTAAGAACGGGAGTGTTCTTTTCTACTTGCTTGGTATCGTTGTGGCGTATGGCGCAGGCTTTGTGGTAACTTGGATTGTTGGCTTTGATGACCCTACAGACTGAGCCTTGAACCTTGCACTGCAAAAACCATAAGACGGGTGGGACGCCACCCGTCTTATGATCTTTAATAGGAGTTGATCATGAATGCTTAGCAAAGGGGTTTCGGCTTATGTGGGGATGGGGTATACGATTGAAGCTAACCGTGAATATTTGAAGCTAGCCAGTCAATCTGGTTTTACCAGACTCTTCACTTCATTACACATCCCGGAGGCGAATGCGGAGACCCTCCTAGAA
>CAZSXL010000182.1:0-2161 GCA_964611225.1 uncultured Gammaproteobacteria bacterium | reverse complement strand
ATAGAGTTGTTTTAATTCCGGCACCGTCGCCATGGCTTCCTCGAGCGAACTCATGAGGGGGATAAGTTTAGCTATGGAATCACAAAACCCATAGGTTAATCCCAGGGCGCGACCGACGTCACGTACTGCCGCCCGGGCAGCCATGGTTCCAAACGTAATAATCTGTGCCACGTGCGCTTTACCATATTTTGATTCCACATAGCGAATCACTTCATCGCGTCTGGTATCCGCGAAATCTAAATCAATATCCGGCATGCTGACACGTTCCGGATTTAAAAAACGTTCAAATAAAAGCTCATAGCGCAAGGGATCAATGCCAGTGATGCCAGCTAAATAGGCCACGATACTGCCAGCGGCACTACCGCGACCTGGACCGACCACAATGTGGTTCTGTTTGGCCCACTGCACAAAATCCTGCACGATCAAGAAATAAGAGGCGTAACCTGTTTTACTAATAACCTCTAATTCATAGTCTAGACGCTCTTGCGCTGCCACCAGCTGATCTGCTGGATAGTGCTTAGCCATGTTCTGGAGACATAACTCTCGTAAAGCTTGATTATCAGTTTTACCAGCCGGTAAATCATAAAATGGCAGTTGAATCACCCCCAACGGAATCTCAACTTGACAGCGGTCTGCAATCAGGCCAGCATTTGTGATCGCTTCCGGTAAATCAGCAAACAAGGTCACCATATCAGCTTCTGACCGGAGCGAAAAATCATCGTGACTCATCGACATCCGATTGGTATCAGCCACTGATTTTTTCGTCTGAATACAGAGTAGAATATCTTGAGCCTCAGCATCATCCGGGGTCAGATAGTGACTATCAGCGGTCGCCACCAGTGGCGCGCCCGTTTGGACATGCAAGCGTTGCAGCGCAGTATTGACGACGGCTTGCTCTGGAGTGTTGGGGTGTTGTTGCAATTCCAAGAAAAAATGATCGGGACCAAAAATCTTTTGATAACGGGTGATCACCTCGGCGGCCTTCTGTTCATCTTGCTGCAAAATGGCTCGGGACACTGGGCCGCTTAAACAGCCACTCAAGGCAGTAATGCCGTCATGATGCTTTTGCAAAGCCTCTACATCTACGCGCGGCTTGTAATAGTAGCCATCCAAGTGTGCTTGGCTCACCAGCTTGATCAAATTATAGTAACCAGCGGTAGTCTCCGCTAATAAAATTAAATGATACGGTTTATCATCTAGGCGAGGCTGCTTATCATGTAAGCTACGTTGCGCAATATACATTTCTACACCGATGATCGGCTTAATGCCAGCCGCGCGACACGCTTCATAAAATTCAATGGCGCCGTACAAGACGCCATGATCCGTTAAGGCTAATGCTTTAAAACCTAATGTTTTCGCGTGTTGTACGAGTTGATCAATTTTAGGTAAACCATCCAATAATGAATAGTGACTATGGACATGCAGATGTGTAAAAGCCATATGGAGTGGTCGCATTATAACAAGTGTGCTATAGTATGGCTAATGGCAATAAAACGAACCGTACAATTGACTGAAGGCGTTGCTAGGCAGACTGATTGGCCACGACGGATGGCTCACCTAGCTTATGCATGTGCCTGCCTCTCTTTGATCTTGGTGTTTGCACAGTTCTCCTTGTATAGCCTGCATTATAACCGAATCTTTTCGGATGACAGCATCTCTGCGGTCACCCTAACCAATGGACAAACTTATTTCGGTGTCATGGAAAAATTTGGACCACATACCGTGGTACTGTTTAGCGTCTACTATCTACAAGCCGGGGATCAAGCTGCAGATACCACCGCAGAAGCTACTACAGAATCCAATCTGAAACTGATCAAACTAGCGGATGACTTTCACCAACCCAATGACTACTTGGTGATCAACCGTGATCAAATTTTGTTCTGGCAACACCTTGAAGCTAGTTCGCCGATCTTGGAGGCGATGCAAGAGTACGCTACACAATAAAACAAGTAGCGTTTAGCTTTTTCCTTTCCTCGATTTACCAGCAAAACTCTTGATCAGTTCCAAGACTGTCCCAATTTGAGTACTAACAGAAGCCAACGTATCGACAGAAGCGGTGACTTTGCCTTTGATTTCGTCCATCGTATCATCCAATTCCTCCATTTTTTGACGAAAATCGGTGATCATCTCATTACTCTGTCTGGAGATCTGCCCGACATAA
>CAZSXL010000181.1:0-2188 GCA_964611225.1 uncultured Gammaproteobacteria bacterium | reverse complement strand
TGTACTATGTCAATTTAGTACTTGGATCCCCTCAGGGCTGATGTGCTCGAGCGATTCTCACATTTGTATTGCGTAAATAACTAAGCTGACGTACTTTGAAAAAACAAATGTTGTGGTTTTGATGTATCAATTAATCCGATAAAGAGGTAATAGTGAAAAAAAATGATTAAAAAGATAGAGCACTACCCTCACAAATTCGAATATCCCTGTAAGTGGAATATCTGCTATTTTGCAATGCCCTATGGGTCATAAAGTAGAGAGCGAAAATAGCAAGATGACTAAGACGTACCCACTCACCCAAACTCAAAGCCAAAGTGGTGCTAGCAGCTATTGTTGGTGATAAAACCATTGCCGAGCTAGCAGTACTGCACGATGTCCATCCCAATCAGATTACCGAATAGAAACGCTAACTGGTAGAGCGCGCCGCCGATGTTTTTGGCGGTAAACTCAGCATCCCACTAGTCGATCTTAAGATCTTGTATGCCAGGATCAGTCCACTGGCACTGGAGAGAATATTTTTTGGAATGCGTGCTCAGCAAGGTGGGATTGCTGAGCGTAAACAAATGATTACTTCAAATCACGAACTGCCAATTAACACCCAAGCCAAGTTACTCAATATCAGCCGGGGCACGGTCTATTGCCTGCCCAAACCTACTGCGGGTAAAGACTTAGCCCCCTGATGCGCCAGATTGATGAGTTACATCTACAGCACCCCACCATGGGTGCATGAATACTACGGGACCAGTTAAACTGCCAAGGCCTTAAGGTGGTGGGCAGGCGGTATGCATCCACACTCATGAAGCAGATGGGCATTGTTGTTCCCCTGTCCTGTCAGAAAAACACTAACGCCAAACATCCTGGATACAAAATCTATCCCTACCTATTGCAAGCAACGAAGGTCGATCAAGCTAATCAAGTGTTGGCTTTTAATACGACCTATATCCCGATGGCCAAAGGCTTTGTGTATTTAACGGCCATCATCGATTGGGTTAGTCGCGGTATTGGCTGCCAAGGTGGCTATCACGCAAGAAGCTTGCCTTGCCGTAGAGGTTCTACAAGAAGCTTACCAAAAGCATAGTTACCCGCAAAAATAGTGAATGTTGATCCAAGGTAGTCAATTTACCGCAGAAGCCTTTGTAAACCTAGTAGTCCAATCTGGAGCGCAAATCAGCATGGATGGTAAAGACTCTTAGCGGGACAATGTCTTCATTGAACGATTGTGGAAAACGCTCAAGTACGACCATGTCTATCTGCATGCCTAT
This sequence comes from uncultured Gammaproteobacteria bacterium, assembly GCA_964611225.1. Lineage (GTDB taxonomy): Bacteria > Patescibacteriota > Patescibacteriia > UBA9570 > UBA9570 > UBA9570. The sequence goes on along the minus strand of CAZSXL010000181.1, from coordinate 926 downwards.
GGATCGGTTGCTGATGACAAAGCCAAGATCCTGAACTTCCTTGACTGGTACAACACCCAAAGGCCACACTCAACCTTGGTAGAATGACTCCAGATGGAGATGTATTTTAAAACCCTACCGCCAGCATTAAAGGCAGCTTAAGCAAAGTAGAGAATCCACTTATCAGTCAGGGGCAACTGTTCAAAGGAATGGGGCTACTTCTGTCTAAGCGATTTCTGATGCCACTAATAGTGAAGCCTTCTTCATATAAAAGCGCTCTAATCTTGCGAATTAAGACAACCTCATGATACTGATAGTATCGTCGATTACCGCGACGTTTTTGTAGGTTCAATTGTAAGTACTTCTGCTCCCAATAGCGCAACACATGGGAACAAACACCACAAAGATCCGCTACTTCACCAATGGTGAAATAGCACTTAGACGGTATTGGGGGAGCTGCGAACTGAGCAGCATCGCCCCAGCATCAAATGCTGTTTTCTCGAGCATGTGACTCAACTACATCTTTGAGTTTTTGACTGGCGTGAAAAGTAACAACACGGCGTGCTGCAATCGGAATCATCTGACCGGTTTTTGGATTTCGACCTGGACGAGCGGACTTATTGCGTAATTGAAAATTACCAAATCCAGAAATATTGACATCCACTCCGGACTCCAAAGACAGGCCAATATGATCAAAGAAGGCATCAATCATGTCTTTAGCTTCGCGTTTATTCAGGCCGACTTGATCGAAGAGGGCTTCCGAGAGTTCATTCTTGGTAACAGTACCGTTACCAGCTAATTCATTCATAGCGGAAGTCTCTTCATACTATATCCATGGCTAATACTAAACCTAGCGCAATCGGGCTGCGCAATTTTTCTCAAGGGCTTCCAATAAAGCCGCCATAACCGCTTCATGCACGTTGATATTTTCTCTGGCACTAGTAAAA
>CAZSXL010000180.1:0-2200 GCA_964611225.1 uncultured Gammaproteobacteria bacterium | reverse complement strand
GTAATTAAAGGGATCGTTCCGCAACAAATCAGCACCCTATTCCCTCAAGTAGTCTATGATGATGTCGTTAAAACAGGTAGTGATGGTAAGTCACTAGCTAAAGTCTACGGGCTACCCATCAGCTTGGATATGATGGTGTTGTACTACAATAAAAACCTACTTGACCAAGCGAACATTCCGTTACCAGCCACCACCTGGGATGACTTTGTTAAACAGGTACCTGCCCTCACCTTGGTGGATGTGAACGATAATATTATTCAGTCTGGAGCTGCCATTGGCACCAGCGAGAATATCCCACGGATGTTTGATCTTGTCTCGCTGCTCATGATGCAAAATGGCGCTACCATGACCGTGGGCGATTCTGTCACCTTTGATCAACCAGCTGCGCGGGGCGATGATGCCATCCCAGGCATTGATGCCGTTAATTTCTACACCAGTTTTGCCAACCCAGCGGTGGAGTGGTACAGCTGGACAGCGGAAAAACCAGATGCGCTTGAAGACTTTGTAGCTGGTAACGTAGCTTATTTTCTGGGTTACTACTACCAACTAGAAACCATCCAAGATCGCGGTGGTCAGTTGGATTTTGATATCGCCCCCGTACCGCAAGTATCGTCTGACCCCCAAGCCGCTGTGAACGTGGCTAACTACTGGCTAGAAAGTGTGTCGGTCAATTCAGCTCACCCCGACGCCTCCTGGACCTTTGTGCAGGCCCTCACCACCAACGAACAAAATGTTACTGCGATTTTAACGTCTAACCCACAGCCAGCCGCACTACGCACTTTAATTAGCGATCAACAAACTGGTGATGATCTTACTCTGGCCGTGTTCGCTAATGAAGCCTTGAGTGCCCAAAGTTGGTACGCTGGCAAGAAGCCAGCCGAAGCAGAACAGGCCTTTGCCGACATGATTGATATTATTAACGAAGGCCGCTTAGATACCACTACCGCTGTTGCAAATACGGCTGGTAAGGTAGAATTAACCTATGAATAAGGTCATTGGTCTCATAGTTGCGAGCGTAGTGATTGGCGGAGTTGCTTTAGCTCCACGATCAGCTGTGCAAGCCGCCCCTACCGCCTCTGCCCCTAGTGGCTGGACGACCATTGTCCCGCTCGACTGCCAAACCAAGGCAGGTGGCTGCGATATCTGTGAGGTCAGTAAAATCTTCACGAATGCTGCCGACCTCATTGCTGGAGCGGTCAGCGCAGTAGCGTTACTCATGTTTATCCTGGGTGGCCTGTTCTGGATTTTTTCCGGTGGGGTTGAGAGTAGGGTCGAAACTGGTAAAAAAATCTTGATTGGCAAAGTGTCTGGGTTAGCTTTGGTGTTTGTGGCCTGGTTTGGAGTGAATATCATTGTCCGCACAGCCTCTTTATCTGGTACGGCCTCGTCAACTGACGGTGTCTCTACTAGTAAAATCTTTACCAGTGGAACGTTTAGCAAAGAGTGGTGGAGTTTTGAAGGCTGTTATCCAGACATCCCCACTGTTTGTAAGGGCCTAAATATCGGTGCGGTTTGTGGTACGGGTGAATGTAGTGATGACCGCGACAATCCTAACTGCTCCTGTTACCGCGCAACCGATCAGAATGGCGACACTGCTACCTGTGACGGTGAGGATACAATAGATATTGATGTTGCCAAAGATACAAAGAAAAAACAGTGTATGTGCACCGACACCTGCGCTACCTATGGTAGCAGTACAACTGGTGCTGGCTATGTCTGCACAGCTTCAAACATCGTTGATGCTGCCCCAACTAGATACGATAAAAACACCGCGCTTACTTGTGCCGTTAAAGACATGGTCTGTGCCAAACCAAAAAATCCATGACAATTGGTCAGTAATCAGGTATACTTAGCATTATGTTACCGTCACCTAAACACCTGCTCTACAGCGCCACTGCTTGGTTGCTACCAACCATCGTCTGGGCACAAAGTGAATCGCTCGATGCTCCCTTTGGAACGAGCGCAACCCAAACCGAGCCTATTTTGGTTATTGCGATTGTCATCCAGGCCTTACTAGGTATTGTCGGTGCTGGTGCGTTGCTAATGTTTATCTGGGGTGGTTTTCTGATGATCTTTTCTGGTGGTAGTGAAGAGCGCATTAAAAAAGGCCGCGATACCTTGCTGTGGGCAGTTATCGGCATGGCGGTTATTTTGAGCAGTTACGCTGTCCTCCAATTCATCTTTGGTGTCTTCAACACCG
>CAZSXL010000179.1:0-2233 GCA_964611225.1 uncultured Gammaproteobacteria bacterium | reverse complement strand
TGACCTCATTCAAGATACGACTGACCGGATTAATATTGTCTTAACATTTTTGGCGATTCTCGAACTGGTGAAGCAAGATTCGGTCACCGTCGAGCAAAACCAAAGCTATAGTGATATACTAATCGTATGCAAACCAAATTAGACCAACCCCAATTACTAAAACAACTAGAGGCCATCTTATTCATGCTCGCCAAGCCAGTCAGCTTTTCGAAATTAGCTAAGTGGACAGATAGTAGCGTGGCTGAGGTGGAGGCCGCGTTACAAGTCTATGCTAAAACTACCGCGGATCGTGGTATTCAAATTACCATCACCAATCAGGAAGCTCAACTGACGACTGCGGCTGCTGTCCATGATGTAGTGAGTAGAGTAGTCAAAGATGAACGGTCTGGTGAGCTAACCAAACCAGCCCTGGAAGCCTTATCGATCATTGCCTACCGTAGCCCCATCACCAAAGCCGAGCTAGAAGCCATTCGGGGCGTGAACTGTAGTTTGATTATTCGTAATTTGCTCATTCGCGGTTTAGTGACCGAAACCATGGATAAACGGAAGGGGATTGAAGTATACGATATTACGCCAGAATACTTACAACTGTTAGGTGTGCAAACGGTGGCCGAGTTGCCAGACTATGAGCGCTTGCATCGCGATATCCAAATTGGTGAACGTTTAGCTTTACTGGAAAAACCCGGTGACTTTTTTACGGCTGAATAAATATATTGCCAACCATAGTCAGTATGCTCGCCGTCATGTGGACGAGCTGATTGAACGTGGACGCGTCACCGTGGATGGTGCCGTGGCTACCCTCGGGCAAAAAATAGATGACGCTACGCAACCGCACATTACCGTCAACGGTAAAGTGTTGCTGGCCGAAACTAAGCCTCTGACGTATCTGATGCTGAATAAGCCAAAAGATTACGTGGTGACACGGGCTGAGTTTGAAACCGAACAATCGGTGATGCAACTATTACCAGACAATTTGCGCCACCTACGCCCAGTTGGTCGGTTAGATAAAAACAGCGAAGGCTTAGTCTTATTTACGGATGATGGGGAGTTAATTCAACAATTAACCCATCCCAGTTTTCAGCACGATAAGGAATATATCGTCACGGTCAAATCACCGTTACAGCAATCAGATGTGCAGGCCTGGGCAGATGGAGTCCTATTAGGTGAAGGTAATACTGGCAAGAACTCTTCCATTAAGCAACTGGATGATTTTACCTTTACCATTATTCTCAAGCAAGGGTGGAATCGTCAGATCCGACGGATGGTGGAAGCGCGTGGTAATCGGGTACGTAGTTTACAACGTATTCGAGTGGGCAATGCCCAACTCGGTAATTTGCCGGTGGGTAAGTGGCAAGTGATTCAGCGGACTGAGATATGTTAACTAGTCCGTTGTTTTATCTCTCACTGTTTGCCGCCGTGTCTGGTCTTAGTTTACCGCAAGCGTTAACGCCAGAGCTGTACCTAGTACCGACGCACTCCTTATCTACACCAGTGACGGTAGCATTACTACCTACGCCCATCTTTCGCACTACTCCAAAAAAAGTCGACGAAGATACCGGCCCAGTCTTGCAGGCTAAAGCTGCACTGGTACTGGATCAAACCTCCGGCGCAGTCTTATGGCAAAAAGAACCCGACCTGGTGCTGCCGATCGCCAGTATTAGTAAGTTAATGACCGCTGCGGTAGCCCAAGAACAGATTACTAATTGGGAGGAAACCTATGCCTTAAGTTGGGGTGAGGTGAATTTGGGTGGAGCGACCTTTTCAGCGGGTGTCGGGGATACCTTTACTAAACATGATCTGTTAAAAGCGGCGCTGGTTGGTTCCGCCAATAATGCGGCTGCTGCATTGGCGCATAGTACTGGATTACCTGAGGATCAGTTTGTGCAAGCCATGAATGATAAAGCTATCCAACTTGGCATGACCAACACGCACTATGTAGAACCCACTGGCTTAAGTGCCGCTAACCAATCCACTGTGCGTGATCTGGCTTTATTGTTTCGCAGTATTACCGCTTACCCTTTATTGATGGAACCACTGGGCCAAGTGGAGCATCGCATGGTGAATGGCGATCAGGAGTTAGTGGTCAAAACGACCAATCGTTTGATCAAAGAACATGATCCTTTTGTGATTGCCGGTAAAACAGGATTTACGTACGAAGCTGGTCATTGTTTAACGGTGGTAGCGCGTGACAGTGCTGGCCATCAGATTATTGTGGTGTTATTAGGCGGGCCGG
>CAZSXL010000178.1:0-2295 GCA_964611225.1 uncultured Gammaproteobacteria bacterium | reverse complement strand
CAATTTCAAGCCATTCCTGGACATGGTGTGGAAGGAATAATTGCTGGAGTGCATTATTTCTTCGGCAATCGTAAATTAGTCACTGAGCGCTTGAACTTATCCATTGATAAAGTACAACGTAAATTAATCCGTTTGGAAGAACAAGGGAAAACTGCCATGATGTTAGCGACCACCCAAGAACTACTGGGGGTTATTGCCGTAGCAGATACAGTTAAGGATACATCGCGCGAAGCAATCGCGAAGTTACAGCAGCTGGGCATTGCTACGTATTTACTGACTGGTGATAATCAACGTACCGCTCAAGCGATTGCTCAACAAGTTGGTATTACCAACGTGTTAGCGGAAGTACTGCCTGAACATAAAGCGAACGAAGTCAAAAAACTGCAGCAAGCTGGCCAACGGGTGGCGATGGTAGGAGATGGGATTAATGATGCTCCAGCGTTAGCCCAGGCTAATCTGGGTATTGCCATGGGCTCTGGTACTGACGTGGCAATGGAAACTGGTGGGATTATTCTGATGAAGAGTGATTTGAACGATGTAGTCACTGCCTTCCAGTTAGCCAAGGAGACTATGGGCAAAATCAAGCAAAATTTGTTTTTTGCCCTGTTCTACAATATCATTGGTATACCGATCGCTGCTCGAGTTTTTGTGGTATTTGGCTTGGTATTGAGACCGGAATTAGCCGGTTTAGCCATGGCTTTTAGTTCGATTTCGGTCGTCGGTAATGCTTTATTGCTGCGTGGCTTTAAACCCAAGAGGAAAAATTATCTTTCCATGATTGCCCCAGTGATTTTAGTGGTGATCTTTACCGGAGTGTTTATAGAATTTGCACGATTAAGTAGTGGCATGGAGAGTGAGGTTTTAGTTGCCGAACCAATGACCTACAGCCCGGTTGATGTGACCGCCTTTGAACAAGCTAGGGGCGTCGACCTGATGACTACCCAGGTTGGTGATGAGATCAAGTTATTCTATCCGGTCACACCCGCATCAGTGCCGCCAGAGTTTGTTGACCTAATGTCCGAAAAAAATAGCTTTGCAACGGTGATGATTGATGGGATAAAGTATCAATCTATCTATCTTGGTGCGGAGGAAGCCACTATCATGCGCGCAGATCAGCTGTTTGCTAAGCCCGGGGATACGATTCAAGGGTTTTTTGGAAACAACGTGATTGTTGCCGGTATTTTACCGAATACAGGTACCGCTCTAGATCAAATGCATTACGTTAATGCGAACTTCACCATTAAGTCTAGTAATAATTGACTCAGATAGCATGATTACATTTCAACCCATTGAATTTATTCATCTCGGACCACTGGCGCTATCCACCCATGCATTATTGATGCTGATTGGGATAGCTATCGCCTATTGGAGACTACGCGCCTTTACTCAGCAACAGAAGTTATCCGTTGATATCCTTGATAATGCAGTATTTTGGGGTGTGCTTGGCGGGATGATTGGTGCACGCACACTATACGTTATACTTAATATTCAGTTATATCAGTCAGTGCTTGATGCGTTCAAAATTTGGGAAGGTGGTTTAGTATCATTCGGTGGTTTGCTGGGCGGATTAGCAGGAGCGATGATTTTTTTGCAGGTGAAAAAACAACCAGTGCTGCGTTGGCTGGATGGCGGTATGCTGTATATTCTGCTGGGTTGGGCGATTGGCCGAATTGGAGATCTGGTCTCCTGGGGGGAAATTGGATCCCCCACCTCACTGCCATGGGGAATGATTGTGAATGGCGATCTCCCCCGCCACCCTGCCCAGCTCTACGAAACTCTGTTGTTGTTGATTGGGTTTATAGCTATACGATTTTTGCATCACAAAGGTTATCTGCATAAAACAGGAACGCTCTTTGGGGTAGCCTTGGCGTTTTATGGATTCAACCGGTTTATGATAGAGTTAGTACGAGATTATCCGAATAGTGAGTATCTGTTCTCATATAATAATTTTGCTCAATTAGCTAGCGCTGCCCTGTTTGTGTTTGGATTCCTAGTTTACTTAGTCAGCAAAAAACGCTGGCATGTATAAAAAAATCGTAGTGGCATTATTAGTATTAATCGGCACAATGGTAGTTGGATTGATTGCTTTAATGGTTTTAATTGCCCGACAAGGGCCTATCCAAAATGCCTCTTCTATTCCGCAAACGTTTACAAACACGGCTACCTCAACTCCGTTGATTCCAACGGCTGGTGATGATCCCAGGATTGGTAATCCAGCCGCCCCAATCGTTATTGTATCGTTCGCTGACTACCAATGCCCCTATTCGAAGGCTGCAGAGGAAGTGATGATAAACT
>CAZSXL010000177.1:0-2322 GCA_964611225.1 uncultured Gammaproteobacteria bacterium | reverse complement strand
AATCTTGTCAGTTGGTATCTATATTGTATACAACATCACCGCCTAAATCTGCGCACTAACGTTTCTGCGCCAATTGGCGTCATCAAGCCTCGCCCTTGCGACGCCGGGCTAGCACCTGTTTTAGGTAACCGTGGCACAAGGGCGACTGCATTTGTCCCGGCGTCGATGTATGTGACCTCAAGTGACCCGGGTTTGCTACTAATTTGAGCGGTGTTGGACGATTCATTGCCAGAATTATCCACTGCTCGAACTGTAAAGTAGTAAGTGGTGCCGTTTTTAAGATCACTATTTTTGTAAGATGCGTCTGTAACCGACGAGGCAATTTTGTCACCCAGTGTGCCAGATACAGTGGAGCGGTATATTGAAACGCTCTTATAGTCTGAATCGGTCGGTTTGGTCCATGCTAGCGTCACGACAGCGTCACCAGCGGTGGCAGTAATATTGGTTGGGGCACCAGGTGGCGTTGAATCAGAAGCCGAAATAACGGCGAAGGTGGTAAGGTGACCCACCTGACATGTAATGGTATTTTCCTTGGCGTTCGTGGTACAGCTGTCCAATTCATTCCAGGTGCCGGCTGATTTATCATAATAGGCGACGGTCATCTCTTCCTCACTTAACACCTGACTGTCGGTCACTGATGCATCAGTATACTTTGATTCAATGGTGATATTACTTTTGAAACTGGAAATTTCCTTATTGTCCTGATCGGTGGCAGTTAAATCGTAACCGTAGGCAACCGGCTTGGCGTCAGCTTCTTCGGCCAATTCGGCAGTTGGATTGACTACTATGGTGACGGTACCCGATGTGGCGATAGAGTTGGCTGGCACATTAATGGTCGAACCATCATCTAGCGCGATAGACTGTTGTTTGGTCGGGTCAAACGTGGCAGATTTTGCGTCCGGCAGTGTATAAGTTTGCTTTACCAGTTCTAAATTGGCAATACCAGCGGTGCTATCGGTTAAGTCCGTAAGCGCTTCTTTGGATTTGTATACTTCGCTACCGGATTGTTGTCTGGCGGTGACGTGCCAGCGGGTACCTTTAGACGTGCTTAAGCTGTAAGCCCCCTGATTATTTGAATTTGCTTCAGCGTAGGCACCGTCTTCTCCCCAGGCGGTCACGAACGCGCTTACACCACTACCGTCTTTTTTGACTGTACCGCTAATGGAAGCGTCGGCGGTCCGAAATACCATGTCCGCCGTCGCAGTTTTATCTGCCTCCACCGTCACTTTTTGCCGTTTCGGATTAATGTAGCCGGAGCCAACCCACATATTGGCGCCCACAAAATAGGTACCAGCTGGCACACGCATAGTGTAGGCCCCGCTGGCACTACTGGAAACACCGTTTAGATAATAATTGCTACTGGCAGATTTCTTTTCGTTTGGATCGCGCGTGTCGGCGTTTATCCAAGCCCATTGCATGGCGCTTCCATCGGCTTTGGTGGCTTTGCCGGAAATGGTAGCGTTGGCTTTCTTTAAGGTGATGTCATACGTTTTTGATTCGGCGTTAGCAAGCTCAATCTCCACGTCTTGTCCGGTGCCAGAACTATAACCGAGGGATTGATCAATCCACCAACCCAAGTTCCACGTTCCCGCAGAGACTTTCATAGTGTAGGTACCGGCACTTTGATCGAAAGTAGCGCTTTGCCACGATCCGTTTTTGCCTCTGGTAGCGTAAATACTAATCCAGCGACCGGTAATTTTATTACCAGCGTCGTCGTAGACCGTGCCGTGAATGGTCGAATTATTCTTGACCGCTTTGAGTGTAATTGCCTTAGTTTCATTATCAGTACTAAAGGTTACTTTTTGAGCATCTGGGCTGGAATAATCACTATTATAGAGATAAACTTGCACATCCCAAGTACCTTTAGGAAGTTTAATTGTGCCGATGCCGTTGGTGATACTGTTGCCTACATTGCCCCAATCTTGCGAACCATCTCCAGCGCTGACCCACGAATTAACCGATGTGAGGGTGTTGCCGTCTGGATCGGCCACGGTCACGTTTAAGGTGTTAGTGGCGCGCTGAAAGGTAAAGTTTTTCGTGGCTGGCGTGCCAGAGACGACCGTAACACTGGATGGTTTGCCAGAAGAAACATAGCCTGCATTCCATTGTGGATAAGCACTAACCGAGTAGGTGCCCGAGGTAACTTTTATGTTATAAGTGCCGTCGGTGACGATGATGGTGTATGCCGAGTCGTACGACTAATCAGATTACAAGGCCGACATCGAAGGAAAAGAGAAGCTGTACCTACAATAGTATGACACTTTCCCAGTAATCGAGTCACTTTTTGCCACCAGTCATACTGACACCGAGTTTTTGCTTTAC
>CAZSXL010000176.1:0-2350 GCA_964611225.1 uncultured Gammaproteobacteria bacterium | reverse complement strand
GTATTAGCGGACTTTGGCGTTGGTTTCACTAATCTTGAGGGCTGTAGCGGTCTCTTTAATACTGTAGCTGCGTAAGAAACGATACTCTAGAATTTCGCGGTAGTTGGATGGTAGTTGTTCAAGAATCTGGCGAAGCTTGTCTGCTATAGCTGGGTCAGTGGGTAGTAGAGCGTTTTCTATCGGTTCATCTTCTTCACCTACCCAGGCTTCTAATGATATAGTCAGATGACTATAATGTTGTTTCCAGTGATCAGCGACGCGATGTTTTACAATCATGAACAGCCAGTTTTTAAATGAGGCATCGCCCCGAAATGCTGGCAAAGCTTTGAAGGCCTTCAGAAAGCTATCTTGGCAAAGATCTTCAGCCACTGGCACGGAACCGAGCAACCGAATGAGGTAACCTAAAACAAGTGGCTGGTAGCTCGCATACAGTTTGGCTTGAGCCTCCGCATCCCCCGCTGCAGCAGTAGTAATAAGTGCTTGTTCTGATTGATCCACAGTGATATAGACGTTAGTAAGTTACAAGCCACTGATGAAGATAGTGGGTGGCAATGACATCGTCTTCATTATAGTCCACAATATCCTGCAGCACTTGTCGATCCTTGGTTTCCAGCCACTTTTCGTACCAAAAAATACTTTGCGCTCCGCCAGCCTTAGGGTGCCGCCATTTATAGTTGAGAAACTTGGATTTGGCGATATCTTTGATTGAGTAGAAGTAGAGCGGAAAAATAACGGATTGCTGCACAATCGTGGATAGATCGATAAAGCGTTCCACAAAAGGCACTACCAACTCTTCCCCACCATATTGTTTGGCCATGCCCAGGGTGCGGGAGCGTTCATAATCAGCAAAATGGTAGACTTGGTAATGTGTGGTGGGCAGGGTCTGTAGCCAAGTTAGAAACTGCTGCCACATTTTACCTTCGTCTTCTGGTTGTTCGGCTACAAAACTAATGTAGCGTCCGGGTTGATTACCATCCACTATCCAGAAGCCAAACAGATACTGAATTTGCAATAACGGGTCACCTTCGATATCAAAATAAATTTTTAGTTGCGCATCAGGTACCTGTGGTCGTTGTAGCCAATGAATTTCGTGATCCACTAGGGACTGAGCCTGTATTTGTACCCGCTTGATGGCATCCGTCGACATATACGGTATTTTGGGCAGTTGATGTGGCCGTAATTTAGCTACATCGTGCACTGTTTTATAACCAAGATTGCGCAGCGTTTCCGCGGCGCGGGTATCAAGCTTGTAAATCAGCGCAATATCATCAGCGGCCTCAGCTTCGCGTACACACTCCTTGAACCACGGATTTTGTTTGCAGCTACTCACCAATTTTAGTGGTGGTTTATAACCTTGAATAATTGTGGTAATTTCTTTGATCTTGGCCCAGGTTTTAGTGCGACTGGTATCCGTTAATGCCACCGGTATGCGTTCATGTTCGCTATTAATGATCGCACAGTCTTCCGGAAAGACTCCTTGGAGTTGTTCCAGAATCAGACTGTATAAAGTTAACTGTAACCAATGGGCTGGTTTCACTTCTTTGGCATTTTTAATATCAATCGGACGATAGTAGTAATCCCCTAGTTTGGAATAACCCGGGATTTTTTCCAGCAAATCTGGCCGGCCTTGGTAGCGCACACCGTCGATGTCCGCTCGAATGGAGCCTTGATAAACCAATGGTGTACCTTGTTGCATCAGTTTCAGAGTGGCGACGTAACCAGCTTCGCCCAAAGTGGCATCTACGGCAGTGACGTTTAATTGTTTGATGTACTCCTCTTCATGTAGCACCCCTTGCTCCAGTAATTTTTGCGCCAGTTCTGGCATCTCCCCTTTACGTTGTGGGTCACCATAAAGATCACGCCAGATCCAGTGCGAGCAGGTCGCATGCTTAAAAAATAAGGAAGGGGTAAAGGTCAGCATGACTTCAACTGTAGGGCACCCTCTGCTTTCAGTAAAGCGCTTTTTTCACCCTGCAGACCGTTATAACCGCCAACGCTGCCATCGGATTTAATCACCCGGTGACAAGGGATCATTTTATCTGTATTGTGCCGCATAATGTTTCCCACAGCGCGGTAAGCACGTGGACTGCCGGCAAGTTTAGCTACTTGCTGATACGTTAAGACTTTCCCTTTGGGAATCTCTCGTACGACCTGCAAAACAGACAGTGTAAAAGTCATAAATGTGTCGGGGTACCGAGACTCGAACTCGGAATCTCACGAACCCGAATCGTGCGCCCTACCATTGGGCCATACCCCGTCGGCCAAGTATAATTAATTCACCCGGTAATGGCAACCCAAGCTTTGGCGGCGCTTTAAGGCAGCTGCCAGCACTGCTTCAGCAACAGTCGCT
>CAZSXL010000175.1:0-2356 GCA_964611225.1 uncultured Gammaproteobacteria bacterium | reverse complement strand
AAGCCTGGCGTACCAGTGAATTTTCTGACGCTGATCCTGATTCAACCCTAACCATCACCTTAACTAAAACTAAAACAGGGACAAAAGTAAGCTTAAAACATACGGACACACCAAAAGACCAAGAAGCCTCTTACCGTAGTGGTTGGCAGGATCATTATTTTGATCCGATGCTGGAGTACTTTTCGAACCGCTAGGGTTTAATAATCACGATGGCCGGCGTGGCCGTGGCAGTACTGCTTTCGGGTACGCCTAGGTCGTGAATGGCGCTAACAAACAGGTCGGCATTGTAGCGATACTGTTCACCGTATCTTGTGCCAGGGTCTTGGGTAATGAAATCATCGCCATCATAACCAATAATGAGCATCATGTGGTAATACGGACCGCCATTACGGTAGTGGGGGTTGTTGAGAGCCTTGCCATAGACCGGTGCAATAATTGGTTTGCCCTGACTTAAGGCTGTTTTAATATGTTGCTTCGTGACTGCATGCGAGACCACAGCGTTGAAACCTAAATACTCACGCGCGGTTCTGGCTGTGGTGTCAGCTGACGTATCAGCATGGTACCCATACGTGGATACCTCCCAACCCACAATATCTAAGATCCGTTGGTTTGCAGTTGTGGCCGATAAGCTGCTGTTCTGTAAGAACGCTTCTATCATGGCAAGGGAAGCTTCTTCACAAGCCTCACCATACGGTGTACTCCAATTGCCATAGGGAGCTTGTGACGTAAACGGCACCGCTAGTAACACACTACTCGGGAGAGCTTTTCCTGGAGTGTTGCGATCGATTTGGTTGAGGTCACTATCCGTAATACCCAAACCAAACTGGATCATGATCCGCCACGCATCACGTGGTCGACCTAAGTAATAACGCTTTCCATCTACTGGGTTGATGTACCAGGCTTCGCCATGTTGTTCGACTTGTAACACAATGTTACCACGCACATGACTCATGATAGCAGCGTTGCCCTCCCAGGTTTCATCTGGTTCAGGGATCAGTTCCAAATGAGCATCCGTAATGCCGACGCCTAAATGTTTCATGATCTTAAAGGCATTTTTCGGACGACCTAAATAGTAGCGTTCCTGGTCAGTCGGGTTTACATACCAAGCTTCGCCGTGTTGTTCAACCTGCAAAACAACCCGTCCAGCAGTCTGCTCAGCTATGTTTCCAGCAAATGTTTTGCTTGGTAGCAACAGCACCAAACATACGAATGACCAATGTAACCAGCGCGTCTGTTTTATCATATCTGCCCACTGTTACTATCTAAATCCTCTTATCTTTAATTACCTTCAAAATTTGTTTGTGCACTTTACCATTAGTAGCTACTAAACCATTCTTAGCAATAGTGCTGGGGTCACCTACAAAGTCCGTGACTTTACCACCGGCTTCACGCACCATCAACATGCCGGCTGCTACATCCCAAATACGTACGGGTGGGGTAATAATCATGCCATCCACCCGCCCAGCGGCCACAAAAGCCAACTCAAGTGAGGACGAACCAAAGTGGCGCATTGAGCGGGCTTCAAATTCAAAATGCTGGTAAGCTGCCACAGCGCGTTGGAGTGACTTTTTCTCGTGTGAATACGCGAAACATAAGAAAGAAGTTTTTAAGTTGTCTTCATTGGAAACGTGCATGCGCACTTCATTGCGGCGGGCACCTTTTCCTTTTTCCGCTACAAACAACTCTCGGGTATAAGGAGAATAGATCACTCCAATCACCGGCTCACCATCTTTTAGTAAGGCAATGGTGGTCGTAAAAAAAGTGTGGCGCATGATGAAGTTAGTGGTGCCATCCAACGGATCTACCACCCATTCATAACCAGACTGTCCCTTGCCTTTGTTGAAGCCATCCTCTTCAGACAAAATACTATGCTCCGGAAAAGCTTGGCGAATTTTACTGACCAAAAAATGATTCACCTTAATATCAGTACTAGTCACCAGTTCACGTTTATCCTTAAACCGAATCTGTTCCGGTGACAGAGCCCGGAACTCTTTCATTAGCATATTGCCCGAACGCAGTGCCAGGCCAATGGCAAATTCTTTGATTACTTGCATACTACAACTCGATGGTCATTAATTCCTTAGCAATCTTCAGTGTACCACTAAACTGAATAGCTGTCTTAGTTACGTAATCTTTTTAGCAGCGCGACATCATCGGCCCGACCCTCAAAGGGCGTTTCTAAAATAAAGTCTAAGTGTTTTAGTTTAGGATGTCTTAATAGCTGTCCAATCCCCTCACTACCAATCTTGCCATGACCAATATGTTCGTGTCGATCTTTTTTACTGTTCAGATCTACTTTGGAATCATTCACTTGAATCTCCTGCAGCTGCTTTAAACCTAAGTGCTTATCAAAAGC
>CAZSXL010000174.1:0-2359 GCA_964611225.1 uncultured Gammaproteobacteria bacterium | reverse complement strand
AGATTGCGCCAGCGTAGCGTCTTAACGACTAGCCAGGTACTGGGTACTGCAACGAGAAAAGCACCTGCAATATCGAATGGGAAATGCACACCCAAGTAAATGCGAGACCAACCGACTACAACGCCCAGTAACAAAATCAACGAGCCAAGTTTGCGTAAGGAAGTCAGAAGGAAACCAAGCCCTAACGTGAAAAATACAATCGCATGATCGCTGGGGAAAGAAGCTTCTTGTTTGTGTGCCAGGAAGGTGTGACCTAAACCGATCATGAATGGCCGGGGATGTGGCCAAAGCATATTGATGATCTGTCCACATCCCAGCGCGAACAGAACACCCATTGTTGCAGTAACGGAAGCAACGCGATCTTGATGTGAACCCCGGACCCATAGATAGACCAGCATTAATGGCACACTGTAGATCAACCACTCCGCCAGAAAAGTGGATAAAGTCAAAAGGAAGCCGGGTGATTGTTCATTAGCGTTGATCAGAAGAAATAGCGTGTTATTCAATGTTTCCATACGGTAACCTCAATAATTATGTTTTATCTGCATTAGTGCAGAAATTGGGTACATGTTATCGAAGGTTTTCTTAAGCCTACCTGAAGACTGGTTCTGTATGATGCGAAATGTCGTATAGGCTTAATGTTGTGTATTGCTGAAAAATCAATGCAATCTGCCCTAAAACTAAAAAAGGAAACCAATCCATGCGTTTACTGCTGGCAGAAGATGACACCATGATCGGTAGTGGTTTGCAGGAGGGGCTTCGAAAAGCAGGTTACACCGTGGATTGGGTTCAAGATGGTAAATCCGCACTCCTTGCACAGGAGACAAATCCTTATGGGCTTTTACTGCTGGATCTCGGGCTACCACAGCAAGATGGTATGAAAGTGCTGACTACACTTCGTAAGCGTGACGAGACGCTTCCCGTCATTATCATCACGGCCCGAGATGCCTTGCCCGATCGACTGATGGGGCTTAATAGTGGCGCAGATGACTATTTAGTAAAACCTTTTGCTATTGAAGAGCTAATTGCCCGTATCCGAGCTATTACCCGTCGTCAGTCCGGACGGGCACAATCTGATCTGTGTGTTGGTCCATTACGACTTGATCCTATTCGACACTTAGTGTGGTTACGCGATGAGCCTGTCACCGTTTCGGCAAGAGAATTCAACGTGTTGAATGAACTGATGAGCCAACCCGGTGCGGTTATATCCCGGGAACAATTGGAAGATCGTTTGTATGGCTGGGGAGAAGAAGTCGGTAGTAACGCCATCGAAGTGCATATCCATAATTTGCGGAAAAAACTAGGTACAGAGGTAATCAAAACGGTGCGGGGGGTGGGTTATCGTATTGGGGAAACAGTATGAAAGCGTTATACCACCGTATCCGGTTGTGGATAATGAGTTCGCTGCGACGCCGGTTATTATTATGGCTGTTACCCGCGACGTTTTTGGCCGGAGTATTAGCCAGTGTCGGCACGTATTGGGGGGCAGTTATTGAGCTAAGCAATCTCCTCAATGATCAGATGCGTTATATCGCTGAACATGTCAGTGTCGATGATAACAATCGCGTATCTTTAAACACCAACAAACAAAAACAGCTCGTTGATGATGATAAAGCGGATGAGGTGCTATTTCAGATCTGGCATGCGGGAAAATTGAATTTCACAACCAATCCGGATATTAAACTTCCACCTCCGTTGTATGCGGGAATCAACGATGTCGTTGTCGGAGATCAAACCTGGCATACCTTCGTCGATAAGCGGGGAGACCAGTTGATCCGTGTGGCACAAGCTCAGGATGCGCGTTGGGAGGCTCTGGCTGGTTTAGCGGTACACCTGTTTTGGCCCGTACTATCGCTGCTACCTATACTGGCATTGTTCTTATGGTTTGGTATTGGCTACGGCCTGAAACCCTTGCATCGGGTCGCGAGTGAACTCGTAAAACGAAATGCTAACAGTATGGAACCTGTGGGAATTGAGCCATTACCTAATGAGATAAAACCGGTCATAAATGCCCTTAATGATTTGCTACAACGACTGGAACAGGCTTTCACGATACAAAAACATTTTGTCGCCGATGCGGCACATGAATTACGTACCCCCGTGATGGCGCTTAGCTTGCAGGCACAATTGGCTCAACGTGCTGACACTGAGAGTGAACGGGAACGTGCTTTGTCTCAAGTACAAGTTGGTGTCACTCGATTAACACATTTGATTCAACAACTTTTAACGTTAGCACGGCTTGAACCCGAGGCCCAAGCCGGTGTTTTTCAGCCAGTAGAATTATCCGCGTTGTGTAAATCCGTCATTCTGGATCAGATCCGCCTTGCGGAGGTTAAACAAATAGATCTGGGCTTAGTCA
>CAZSXL010000173.1:0-2371 GCA_964611225.1 uncultured Gammaproteobacteria bacterium | reverse complement strand
AACTCACCCTACGGAACAAGGGCTGGCGTGTCAAGAGAGAACACCTTCCCTCTAGCCCCCTTCCTATGCAGGAAAGGGGGAAATCAGTTTTCTAGGCGCGCTAATTGCCCAGTGGTACGAGCACTATGATAGAAGTAACGAAAGATCGTCATGCACACCAACGCACAAGCGATATTGACTGCAAACATAATGACATAATGTTGCAACGTGACGACTCCCCCGCTTAAACTGGTGCGGGCGGCTTCGAACACATAGGTGGGTGGTAAAACGTAAGCGATCCATTGTAGCGGCTGCGGCAAGACACTGACCGGAAAATAAATACCACACAGCGGTTGGCAAAGATAAATTAATCCCCAACCTAAGGCTTGAATGCGGGTACCAAAACGAAATATTAAACCGAGTAACAATAATCCAACGGAGATACTAAAGAGCATTAGGTTGAGACCATACCATACTAACGAACCGAACCCAATCTGGAGGATAGAAAAATCAAACAACAGATACGCGACCACTGCCAACCCAATGGTAATGACCGTACTCTTGAGCATAGCCGATAGCGCTGAAGCTAAGACATATTCAATTAGCGAAATGGGCGCAATCAAAATGTTACTTAAATTGCGCGACCACACATTCCACATACTACTGACCGTCATGGAATATTGCGTCACTCGGACGATTTCCCATAACATAGCGCCTAACACCAAAAAGTTGCCAGTAGTTGTAGTGCCGGTTAATAAGTAAGCGGACACAAAGCCAAACAGTAACAAGTCAATCAAAGAAAAAACCGGCAAATCCATAATGACTTCTAACGACCGTTTGGAAATGTACCACTCTTGGATGATGAGAGCTTGAATCCGTTGACGGGAGATCATACAGTAGTAGTTTTAGTACTACGGCTAAATTCTAAAAAGACATCTTCCAAGGTCGGCTTCTGGATAGTGATATCAGTAATCCAAACCCCCGCTTGGCTTAAGCTAAAAATCACTTTTGGTATTAATTGCTCGGGCGTTTGTATTTTAACCAAATTCTGGTTCGAAAAACTATACTGCAACTGAAACCGATCCAACACTGTTTGCACATTAGCTTGGGTACCATCAAACGCTAACATTAACTGGCTGTGTGTAATACGCTTGGTTAAACCGAGTGGAGTATCTTGGGCAATGATTTTTCCACGATCTAAAAAGATCACTTGATCACAAATGCGCTCGACTTCAGCCATGTCGTGACTAGTATATAACAACGACATTTGACGATCAGTTTTTAACTGTTCAATCAAAGTTAATAATTTATCGGCAATGTCGGGGTCTAACGAAGCGGTGGGTTCATCCATTAAGATAATTTCCGGATCATTCAGCAACGCTTTGATCAAGTTGACGCGGGTTTTTTGACCGGCGGATAAATCCCAGAAACGCTGATTTAACAAGGCTTCAATTTGAAAATACTCAACTAACTCCATAATCTTGGGCTTCGCTTTGGCCACCTGATACAGTCGCGCAAACACTATTAAGTTTTCCCACACCGTAATGCGGCCCTGCAACGTGTTGAAGGTCGAAGCAAAATTAATGCGCTGTAAACAGGCTTGCCGGTGAGTGTTAAAATCTTGGCCAAAATAGGTAATGTTGCCAGTGGTCGCCGCGGTAATGCCCAACAACATCTGGATGGTAGTCGATTTGCCAGCACCATTAGGACCCAGTAAACCAATCGCTTGGCCACGTGGCACGGAAAACGAAATAGCGTCCACGGCTCGCATTTGACCATAGTGTTTACTTAAATTGTGTACGGTTAAGACTTGCTCTGTTTCCATATTCATTAGCAGTATAGCACACCACTGGTACCTGGTTGTTTACCGCAAAGCGCCTAAATCTAACGTCTCGGTAATGGCTAATTGATCGACAAAGGTTTGATCGTGACAGACCACAATAATAGCACCGGCAAACTCGTTCAGCGCTTCAGCAATCACTGGCAAGTGTCGAAAATTAATATGGTTGGTGGGTTCATCCAAAATCAGTAAGGCTGGTTCTTGCACCATAAACCGGGCATAACATAGTAACCCTTTCTGGCCTTCAGATAATGAACCAATCGGTTGTTGCAATAAATCGCCAGTCAACAAAAAATGTGCAGCGGCTTCAAAAATAGCTTGCGGACCACCTTGCATTTGCACGGCCTGGAGCGCTTGAAATGGAGTTAGATCAAAATCCAACCCAGAAAAATCTTGGCGGTAATGCCCTACCCGGACACCAGACACAATCTGTAAACCAGGTTCTTGCTGACTAGCGAGCGCTTCTAATAAGGTGGTTTTACCAATCCCGTTGGGGCCAACAATATGGAGCATCTCTTTTTTACGTAAGGTAATATCCACCGATTTTTGGAC
>CAZSXL010000172.1:0-2456 GCA_964611225.1 uncultured Gammaproteobacteria bacterium | reverse complement strand
ATCCACCGATTTTTGGACCGGCTCTTCTCCAGCCATAATCCCAACCGATTTCAGATGCAAAATGGGATTGCTAATTTCTTGTACCGGAATAATAAATGGCCGGATAGTTTTATCCTCTTTACGCACATCGACCAACTCTGATTCGCTCTCTTCAATCTCATCCCGTAACTTGGAAGCCAAGGCGCGCATCTTACCCCCTTTATGCGAGAAAAAGTTCACTTGGTCTTTACGATCTTGGATATTTTTTTGCAGTTGAGCATTGGCACGTTGCTCACGTTCAATCTGGGCGCTAATTTCTTCCACCACATCAAAGTAGTTACCAACAAATTGGTGTACTTTGTGCGTGAACACATCTAAATGTAACACCCCATCGGTAAAGGTATTTAAAAAGTCGGCATCGTGTGAAATCACAATGACGGTTTTTTCATACCCCAGCAAGAACCCAGTCAAATGTTCAATGCCAGCGGTATCTAAATTATTAGTTGGCTCATCCAGCAGCAAGATATCTGGTTTCTGAATCAAGGCATGGGCTAGTAACATCCGAGCTTGTTGGCCACCGGATAAACGTTTTAACTCTCGATCCAGCGGTACTACCAAATTCACAGCATCCAAAGCTTGGGCAATGCTGCGATCAAGATCATACTTTTTCTCAGCAAAAGCGGTTTCAAAAAAACCACGCACGGTCAACTCTAAACAATGCCGTGGCAACACCTGGCGGGCAATGGCAATACTGGCTCCGGGCTGAATGTGAATGTTACCGGCCGTTGGCTTTAACTCTTCGGTCAAGAGCTTAAAGATCGTACTTTTGCCAGCACCGTTTTGACCCATGATGGTGATCTTGGCATTTTGCCGAATGGTAAAATTAGCCTCGGTAATGATCGACTTTTTGATGTTATAGCTATACGACGTATCGTTAAAGCGGATGGCAACGGGTTGATCGGACATACAGTTGCAAATCCTACTAGATTTTACCTACCCAGTCAAGTGGCCGATTGGGTAGCAGTTGGTTGTTGGCTATTCAAAATCTGATACTGCGTCTTGGCCTGACACCATTTGGCCACCAGATCAGACAATTCAGCGGTGGCAGCTTGTAATTGCTCGGTGGTGATGGGCGGAATGGCTTCAATCACCAGAACGGCGGAAGTGGTGGCAGCAGTCAATTTGGTGCGATCGGCTTCGCGCCAATTCCAGCGGCGGCATAACACTCCGGCGGCATCAGCGTACACGACCTCCCCTACCTCGGGTGGCTCATTGTCTGTACCACCTAAACGTATAAATGGTTCAGTGCCATCAGCTCGTTTAAGCCTGACTGCACCCTGAATCTGGGCGCAATCCTCACCGCCCACCGGCACGGTATATTTTAGGGAAATATAGTTATAACAATCGACTAACGGATTAATACCCCAAATGGTATTGCCTTTTAATACTTGGCGGGCCAAAGCTTCACTGGAGCAGCGGTACTTATGCGGATCGCAACCAAAGGCGCGATAGGCCCGACGCCAGGCTTGAACCTGAGGATGTTGCCCAACCGCTTCTGGGGTAGGAAATAACTGTCGGACATGCTGTTCGATGGCTACTTGGTCATCGTGCCAAGCAGATAAATCAGCTTGGTTATTGGCCTGGTCGACAAACACTAAACCTAGTTGAGCCTGTGGCCATAAGGCAAAGATTTCTGATTGGATGCTGATCTCCATAACGTTCAATCCTTATTTGCTTAGTATCCAACGGAGCGCAGCATGACGAGTGAACAAGAATACCACATAACCAGCCGCCACACCGCTTGTATCCATGACTAAATCGTACACAGTATCTAATGGTTGCCCGGCTTGACCATAGGTTTTACTTGCTAATAACATGTCACCATAATATTCCATCGGCTCCCAGATAAAGCCAATGAACAAGGCCAAGGCGACAATCTTCCACGGTATCCTGGCATTGCCACCATGCTTCAGACAATACCAGATACTAAACCCCCACATCATGACTACCGGGGAAATAAAATGCACCAGGTCATCATAAAAATAAAACGTACGATACCAACCAAACGCACCCCAACCGTTTAGAATCATATTGACCATCAACAACACTTGCAGCATGGCGCCCCAACGACGCGATGATGTCAACCAGGGAATCCAGAATAAAACGATGATGTACGTAATGGCAGCACCAAAAACAAACGGTATATCTAACACCAGCCAATGGTATAAACCGAACAAGAACGAAGCTAACGCTACTCCCCACACCAGACCACGTACAACACGCTCAAAAGAAATCATAACACACAGTATAGCAAATATGCTGGTTTTATGGGAGTTTAATGTGTTGAACAGCCTTGCGTCTAGCAGGGTAATCTGGGATAGTCTGCGCCACTAAATTCCAAAACCGTTTGGAATGATTGAGTTCTTGGAGATGGCACAGTTCATGTACTAGTACATAGTCAGCCAACTCTGGTGGTA
>CAZSXL010000171.1:0-2467 GCA_964611225.1 uncultured Gammaproteobacteria bacterium | reverse complement strand
TCACTACTGGCGGCACAGTTAATAAATCCTGAGATTCATTGGTCTGGACGGTAACGCTAGCAGGGATCGACTGAGCAAAAACAGATGTGACAAAAAATAGGGTAGCGACAGCACAAGCGATCCTTTTTAATGGACTTGCTACTGCATCAGTTAATGCACTTGTTTTTGTTTGGCCGTGAATCAAATCGGCTGCCTCTAAATTTCAGTATTCATGCTGTTATTTACGCCCCCTAAGGCAGTTTTGATCCACTTTGAGGGGGTTTTAATGATTATAGAGGACAACAGTCAAAAGTTAAATTATGAGAAATGTTTATCTTATTGATTCTAAAGATAATAATTAGAATTCAGCATGGGCTCTAAAAGAATAAATCTGTACCGGGCCCCGCGCAGAGTTATAGGCTGGATTGCTAACATGTTGATAGTTAATACCAAACAGTACATTCTTCACTAAGTTAATGTTGTAATACATCTCGGCGATGCGCTCTGGGCTATATGAAATGGTTTGGGTTTTGCTTGCATAGTCACCAATAAAGTAAGAAACACCACCCGCCTGCAAGTAGTTACGTCGGTAGCTAGATAAGCCGTTTTGCATCATGGAAACGCCAATGCTGTCACCAGCCCTACCCCAGCGTTCACCATTCATACCCATGCCTATTGAAAGGGAGTTATCCGCCTCTGTAAAGGACATTGTTTCAGTATGGCCATCCGATGTGAAGGCGCGACCATAGATGCCTAGATCCTTAGTTAAAGCTTGCTCGCCATGAATACCGACACCCGTTTTAATCTGCGCATTGGTGCGCACATTATTAATGGCTTGAGTGCCTTGAGCATTATTTTGAACAACGTAATTAGTTGCATCCTGAAAGCGTGCCAAGACCGCCTTATTGCGATAGGCAAGTACGCTGACCTTGCCGGGTAAATCAGCAATATTGTGTTGACGCTCCACTTCTATTTGATCACCGTAGCTATTGAATATTTGCCAATTCACGTTAAGGCCATTAGGCGCTTTTGGCGCAGTCATTCGCGAGGCGCGCATGACCCAGTTATCTAAGTACCACTCGCCCGCTAGGCCCCAGCCATAGCCGCGTGCATCGGCGGCATAGTCATAAGCCAAGTAGGTCATATTGCCCCAGTTCATGAACTGGACACGAGGGTCCTTAGCATAGCGACTATCATCAAAGATATCGAGCGTAGAAAACTGCCCGCCCGTCAGAACTACACGATTACTGCTAACAGTTTGGGTAATTTGATTGGCATCGTCCTCTAGAACAACTTTTCCACCTTCTTGATTAATCGTTTGACGCACAAAAGCGCGCGCAGAATAAAACTTGGCTTGTGCTCCATTGGCTTTCGTTGCCTCGCCGTTGGAAAAACCACCCATACCAGTCAAGCCAGAAAAGGGTACGCCGGAGACCACTTCGGGATTGAAGTAAATATCGGTATTGGGGGCAATACGTGCACCAAAGAATAAAGTGCCAGACCAGGTGTAACTCATGGACTTTTGGGCATCCAAACTATTCTCACCAGAATAGGATGATGTGAAATTGTTATAACGCTGATTAATGTAAGTGGTCTGCCCATGAATATTCACCGGCATTCCAAAGATCGACCCCTCAGTTGGTAGCCAAGCTATATCATCCGCAAAGCTCGCTATTTGATCCGCGCCTGAGCCCGCCTTCTGAGCAAATACAGATGTGCTGATAGCAACACCCAATATGGTGCCAATCATGCTCATGAGTAAGAGAAGATAAAACTTGCGAGTCATTCGGGGTTTCTTTTAGTGGCACTTAGGCCAAGTCTGACAAAAGAGTCTAATTTATTAGTGCGGCACAAAGTGAGATTGAAGCTCAACTGTGAAGCAAGGCAAATTATCCCCAAAGTAGAGTAATTTACCTAGGTTTTATGTCGTTTTAGTGACTTATTGGGCTTTAGCCAACAGTTCGACGGTCCATCAAGGCTCTTGCCAAGGTGCCAGCGTCCACATACTCCAGTTCGCCACCCACTGGTATACCTCTGGCAATTCTGGTGACTTTGATACCTTTGGTTTTAAGCATTTCGCCAATGTAATGGGCGGTAGCTTCACCTTCACTCGTAAAATTGGTTGCTAGAACGACTTCTCTTACTGGCATGCCAGTATCGGGCTCTTCTATGCGATTAAGTAAGCGGTCAAAATGAATTTCATTCGGACCCATACCATCGAGTGGTGAAATCCGCCCCATCAAGACAAAGTAATTGCCTTTAAAGCTCAAGGTCTGCTCCACCATGACCTGATCAGCCGGCGTTTCCACAATGCAGAGCAAAGATGGATCGCGACGATCATCGCTACAAGTGCTGCAGATTTGGGTTTCTGAGAAGGTATTACAACGCGCGCAGTGCCCCACAGTCTCTACTGCTTCACCTAAGGATTTAGCTAAAACAGCGGCGCCGTTACGGTCATGCTGCAGTAAGTAGAAAGCCATACGTTGTG
>CAZSXL010000170.1:0-2473 GCA_964611225.1 uncultured Gammaproteobacteria bacterium | reverse complement strand
GCGGGATGCGTTTAGCCCCTCTCGAGAATATGATCTGTTGCACCTGGCCAATGATTTAGATTGGACGGTTGATGAGAAAGAGCTCAATGCCGCAGCGGTGTTAAACGAACCAGTAACTGGTAAGCCGTTTGCTTCATTGGCTGAATATATTGCCCATGTGCGTACACTAACCGAGGCGGCTATACAAGAAGTACGAGCTGTTGCTGAGCGGCGGGCTCAAAGGTTCATAACGATTGTGGAAAGACAGCTAGCTGGATTAGATCCACTATTGGCTGGTACAGATGAAAGCCAATTAGCTGTAGAGTTAAGTGGGGTGCGGAACAATATAGGATATGGTGATGTAGTGATCGTAACACTTAATCAACAAGTGCCTACGACGGATTTTCTGTTTCTAGTAGAAGACATGGCCGCGGTTAAACGTAATTTAGCAGACGCAGCCACTCGCATAGAAGCTCGGTTAGCAGAATTATCCGCTGCTCCAGCCGCTACTGATCCATTTGCCGATTTGTTTGGTGCACCACCTGAACCACCAGAAGATCCCGCTGCAGCCGGGCGGCGTTTAGCGGAAGCGACTGCAGGACAAGTGGAAGCTCAATTCGCTATGGATGTGTTTGATGATTTTGAAACTCTTGAACCACTGCTAGCCGAAAAGTTTAAACACCAGTATCTTGATAGAGGTCATGCTAACGTCTTTAAGGTCTTGGCAGACGAAATGAAACGCCAGGGTGTCTTTGATCATACACACTTAGTACAATTCGCGAATCATTTAGAAGATGTTTCAGGCGTATTTAGTGACCGGTTACGTAACTCTGCCATGATGAAAGCCAGTGGTGAACCAGATGCATTTGAAATTAAAACCATTGTAGAAAAATTACGAGCCAAGCCAGACGAAAATCCTTTTCCAGAAGTTTCACCAGCCGGGCCAGCGCGCGATCCTTTCGCTCCGGACGCGGATTTTTAACCTATGGATCCTCATGGGCGCGATCCGGTTCCTGAGACCCTAGAAAAGTTTTCGGTCCAGTGGTACATTCAAGAACTGCGTGGTTTATTTGCGGCAGCCGATGATGCTCAACGCGAGGGCAGGCCAGAAGGCCAATATGTGGCTATGCTATTGCAGACATTAGCGGCTGGTTTTTTGCAACCAGATCAGATTCAACAAAATCATGATGCTCGAGCCATCAATGAGTACCGCGCTAAAGTACCAACCTTCACCCGCGGCACTGAGGACTACTTTGTGGCCGTCGAAATTGGCCGCTGGTTAAGAGTGTGTGACGAAGCCATTATGAAAGGTGCTAGTCCTCTTCAGATTAGTGCCATCATTAGACCAATCATTGAAGAACGTTTAAGTGCAGCAGCTCCGGTTACACCCGAACCAGCACCTGCTGCCGAACGGCCTGAACAACCAGCAGCGCAGGAAACTCCTGCAACCAGATTGCAGCAAAGGATTGAACAGGAATTAGCTAATCCTGAAGTGTGGAAGCAGTTTGAAAATGCCTTCGTGCAGGAGGCGATTGGTCGTCTCACTGAAGAGGAGCGCAAGTTTGTGATTACTGGTGCAGTGCGTTTGGCTACTGATTTGATGGGCGGTTTAGTCGTAGTCAGTAAACCATTTCAACATGAGCGCGCAAAAAAAGTTGCCCGCGATGCCAAGTTAAATCAATTGTCACCAGCGGCGCGTCATACAGCCATCGCCAAAGTACCATTTTCAGGTTTAGAACATGAGTGGAATGTGGATTTATCACCGCAACGTAAAGTATTTGGTGGGAAGCAAACGTTTGGAGAAGTGTTAAAGGATGATAAAACTGTTGCTGCACTGTTTGGGGCCAATAGTCCTTTCGGAGAATCGTTATTAAACTATGCTAGTCAGCAAGAGGATGTTTTTGCCATGGCGGTGTTACCAGTAACCGATCGGCCCTATGCCGTCATTTATAATAAATGGCCGGTTCCCAGTAATAGTACGCCGATAGAGCATCGGCCGAGTGGTCACGAGACGCTGTTGGGTGTGCGTCTGGATGGGGTAGGGAAAGCCCAAGAGCTTTTTAACGATCCTGCACATGCTTATTTACTGCCATTGATTATGCAGTTGGCGGCTAGTAAAGTGTCGGAGCGTGGAGCCTATTACTTTGATGCTCCATTTGGTAACCATGTCTTTCGTGAACCCTCACCAGATCAAAAACGTAGACCCGATGTTGTAGTGATAGCTAATTGTCTCACCAAACAACGGTTGGAGTGCAAGGATGTGGAGGCAGGGTCAGTAGCTGAGGTGACCAGTTACCCTGCGCTGGATAAAGTGTTAGCCGCTTCCCATACTAGTTACCATAAACGCGCGGGTTGTTTTGCAGCCAATATTAAACGGGCTCAAGGGAGATAATATATGGAGCCAACCCATAAAAGCGATCCACCCCGAGAAGGCTTAGAAAAGTTTTCTGTCCAGTGGTATCTCAAGGAACTGCAAGATCTGTTTGTGGTAGCT
>CAZSXL010000169.1:0-2551 GCA_964611225.1 uncultured Gammaproteobacteria bacterium | reverse complement strand
TGCCGTTAATAATACGTTGATTAGGCGTTAGCCAATGAGCTACCGTCATTTTTAAACTGGAACCATCTGGAAATTCCTCATAATTTTGCACAGACCCTTTGCCAAAACTGGTCTGACCAATAATGTAAGCACGGTGGTGATCCTGGAGTGCTCCGGCGATAATCTCAGCCGCGGAAGCGCTACCAGCATTTAGTAGTATTACCATCTTGGGCTGTTCCGGCAAAATAGCATCAACGGATACTTGATACGACTGCACTTTACCATCACCATACTCTTCAGACACCACCGCTCCGCTAGCCAGAAACAGCGAGCTAATATCAATCGCTCCAGTTAAGACACCTCCTGGATTATTACGCATATCTAGAATCAATCCGGTCGGCTGATCTAATAACACTTGGTTTACCAGCGCCCGCATATCGTTAGCCGAAGTTTCATCAATCGTACTGAGCGTAATGGTAGCTATGGTCTGATCAGCCACCACTTGGGTAGTATATTCTGCACTCGGCACGTCAATCGTATCGCGGGTAATTGGAATATCCATTAAATCACTGGCACCAGTGCGATAAATAGTCAGCGTTACTACACTGCCTTTGGGGCCACGAATTTTTTCGACTGCCTCGTCGACAGATAAACCATAGGTATCAAAGGCATCGATACTGATAATAGCGTCATTGGCCTGTAATCCTGCCAGTTCAGCCGGTGAATCTGCCAACGGAGTAATCACTACAATCTGCCCATCTTTTTGTCCAATTTCAGCACCAATGCCCTCAAAGGATCCATTTAATGAACTACTAAAGGCCTTCGTTTCCGTCGGATCAAAAAAGACCGTATACGGATCATCCACCGCCTGAGCTAAGCCATGAATCGCCCCATAAAATAAAGCTTCATCCTCCACCGGCTGAGTAATGTAACCAGCTTGTACCTTATTCCACACCTCCCAAAATAAAGCTGATTGTAACGGTTCTGTATAAGTAATAGCTGCTTGCTGCTGTTGCTTACTTTGCCAAATGCCTGTGCCGTACCCAGCGGTAAATCCAACGGTCGTGATCGTCAACAACCCTAATCCCAAAAAAAATAACTTGGCGGAACGCGGTACAGACATACCGCGGTAGTCTAGCAATTACAGCCTAGCCGGTCAATCGTCGTGACGTTCAATGCGTACACCAATGGCACGCAGGCGTTGATCAATCGCTTCGTAACCACGATCAATCTGATAAATGTTGCCAATTTCAGTTTGACCACGCGCAATAATGCCGGCAATGACCATCGCAATCCCCGCCCGTAAGTCTGGACTATCCACAATTTTTGCACGCAATGGCGTACCACCCTTAATCATGATGTGTTGTGACGTATGCATGGTAATATCCGCTCCCATACGGTTTAACATATCGGTATAAAACAACCGATCCGAGTAGATCGTCTCCATGACTTCACTTTGCCCAGGAATTTGCGTCAACAGTACGGTTAATGGTGATTGACCATCCGTTGGAAAACCAGGGTACTCACGCGTAACGACCTGTAGTGGTTTCAGTTTCTTCCACGGATGGACAGTAATCGTCTGATTGGTAATCGTAAAGAGCGCCCCACTATCACGCAATAATTGTAGTGGCACCGCAATATGGTTTGGCTGACAGTGTGTAATCGTTAACTTTTGCTTGGCCGCTAAGGCCAAAAAAATAAAAGATAACGTTTCGATACGATCAGGTATCACGGCAGTACTACCTCCGTGTAATTGTTTAACCCCTCGTATCAACAACGTACTAGTGCCAGCACCACGAATATGTGCCCCACAGCTATTTAAAAATTCAGCTAACGCCGCCACTTCCGGTTCACGGGCAGCATTCTCGATCGTGGTTATACCATGGGCCAGGACAGCTGCTAACATTAAGGTCTCTGTGCCAGTTACACTAATAATCGGAAAAATATAATGTGTCCCACGCAAGCCTCCTTTTGGGGCTACACAATGATAGACGCCTTGTCGATACGTACAGGTAGCGCCCATCGCTGTAAAAGCATCAATAAACAGATTGATTGGCCGCTTTCCGATCCAGCAACCACCTGGGTGTGGGAAGGTAACTTGACCATACCGAGCCAGCACTGGACCGCTTAATAAAATGGAAGCACGTAATTTTGGTACTAATTTTTTTGGCAGCGTGGTGGTAGTCAGCTGGCGCGCAGTCAAATGGTATTCACCTTTACGTTTGTGTTGGACAGAAACACCAATAGCTTCTAGAATTTCACCCAACCTAAAGACATCCTCAATCTCTGGAACATTGGTCAAGCGCACTGGTTGTTTAGTTAACAAAGCAGCCGCAAATAATTTGAGGGCGTGATTTTTGGCACCAGCGACACGAATATTACCGTGGATACGTCCCTTACCTTGTATAATAAACTTAGCCATGTACAATGAGTCTACGATGTCTACCTGGGTCCGTCAACTGATCTTTATTGTGGAATTAACCTTATCGGTAGTTGGCTTAGGATGGATATTACTCTATAGTTCTGGTTACTCGATCAACTGGCTAACCAGAACTAAAGAGAAATATCCATC
>CAZSXL010000168.1:0-2556 GCA_964611225.1 uncultured Gammaproteobacteria bacterium | reverse complement strand
CCACTAAACCAGGTAATCCGGCCAGCGATGCCGGAGCCGCAAATACATCCTCTAAATACATCTGAATGGGGTCGGACTTCTCCCCTAGTTTGAAGGCTACACCCGGGCACGGTGGGGCTAACAGCACATCTACCTGTTTAAAGGCTGCCACAAAATCTTGTCGAATAAGCGTACGTGCTTTCATTGCCTTAGCATAGTAGGCATCATAGTAACCAGCTGATAGCGCATACGTCCCAATCATAATGCGACGCTTAGCTTCGTCGCCAAAACCTTCATCCCGACTGCGCATGTAGACATCCAAAAGATCTGCAGCTGCTGGCGTGCGGTAACCGTAACGAATCCCATCGAACCGCGCCAAGTTGGAACTGACCTCTGACGGTACAATCACATAATAGGCTGGTACAGCATATTTGGTATGGGGCAGCGATAGTGGTACTATTTCGGCCCCTGCTTTGGCTAGTTGGCTAATAACGCGTTCTGTTAACTCCCGAATAGCCGGATCTAAACCCTCTAATTCAAAATATTCTTTGACGATACCAATCCTTAATTTTTCTACTGGCTGATTGACCGTAGCACTGTACTGCTCAACGGGCTGCTGTGCAGTTACTCCATCTTTGGGATCAAAGCCGGCCACCTGTTCAAGAATAAGTGCTAAGTCTTCGACTGTTTTAGCAAAAGGCCCAACTGTATCCATCGATGACGCCATCGGCATCACACCATAGCGTGAAATACGACCATAGGTTGGGCGTAATCCGACGATGCCACAAAACGATGCTGGCTGCCGCACAGAACCGCCCGTATCTGATCCAAAGGAAAACGGTGCTAAATCTGCCGCCACGGCTGCAGCTGACCCGCCCGATGAACCACCGGCTACCCGCGTTGGGTCATACGGATTTAAGGTTGGACCAAAACAAGAATTTTCTGTGGAAGCACCCATGGCGAATTCATCCGTATTGGTTTTACCGAGCAAGACTGCACCTTGCAAACGTTTGATGACGGTGGCAGTGTAGGGTGGTTTGTAGCCTTTCAAAATAGTAGAGGCGCCAGTGGATTCTATACCTTGGACACAATAAATATCTTTGACCGCATAAGGAATACCGGTCAACATAGTCTGCTTACCGGACGCAATCACTTGATCGGCAGCTGCAGCTGCAGTTAACGCATACTCGCTTGTTACATTCACATAAGCATTAAGTTCTGGATTTTTGATTTTAATCGCATCTAAATACTGCTGTGTCAGCTGCACAGAAGTAATTTCCTTGCTATCTAATTGAGCACGTAACTCTTTCAACATAATCAGCTAGCCTTGTTAAAAACGCTTTTGACTACAACGTGTCCTTCCGCCGTATCAATGGCTGAAGCCAACATTTCTTCGCGCGTAAACTCGTCATCCACTACATCTGGCCGTAACCGATTTTCTAAGCCAGTGACCTGGGCGGTGGGGGCTATATTAGTAGTATCGAGTTCATTTAGTTGGTTAACGTAATCTAAAATCCGCGACATTTCCCCTTGGAAGCGGTCAATTTCTTCTTCCGTCAAGGCAATGCGCGCCAATTTGGCGATGCGGATTACTTCGTCTCGGGTTAAGGCCATAGGGATGGATTATACTACAACAGTTTCTTGAAAGCTAATTCATCCAAAATCTTCACACCTAATTCTTTGGCGGTATCATATTTGGAACCGGGCTCCTCCCCTACCACCACATAATCGGTCTTCTTGCCGACGCTGCTGGCGACTTTGCCGCCGGCGTTACGAATGGCGGCTTTGGCTGCATCGCGGGAAAAATCTTTGAGCGATCCTGTCACTACTACGGTTTTACCAGCTAAACCGGATTTGGTTTTAGAGATAGATGCTATGTGTTCAATCTTTACGTGTCCTAACAAATTGTCCACTTGCATTGCTAATTTGCGATCAGAAAAATAATCAATAATACTTTGCGCAACCACACCACCAATATCTTCAGCCTCTTCCAATTGTTCCAGTTTTGCCTGACGTAATTTCGCAATGGTGCCAAAGTGACTGGCCAGCGTAATGGCCGTTTCCTCGCCGACGTGGCGAATCCCTAAAGCATAAATAAATCTAGATAGTGTAATCTCCCGGCGTGTTTTAATATCCGCCACAATATTACTAGCTTTTTTTTCGGCAAAGCGTTCCAGTGGTTCTAAATCGCCCACGGTTAATTTAAATAAATCGGCATATGCATGGATTAAACCTTCGTCCATGAGTTGATCAATAATTTTTGGTCCTAAGCCGCGGATATCAAAACCGGTCTTGGATACAAAGTGATAAAAGCGTTCGCGCTCTTGGGCAAAACAATTTGGATTAGGACAATAATGCGCTACTTCGCCGGCACGCCGTTCTACTACCGAACCACAGGCCGGACACTGTTTTGGAAACGTGTAAGCCTTACTACCTTTAGAACGAAGTTCGGGTAGAACCTTCACTACATCTGGAATAATATCACCAGCTTTTTGAATAATGACCGTATCCCCCACCCGCACATCCAGGCGCTTGATCTCATCATCATTATGCAGTGTCGCGCGCGATACCGTGGTG
>CAZSXL010000167.1:0-2563 GCA_964611225.1 uncultured Gammaproteobacteria bacterium | reverse complement strand
TTGGCATCAATGGTATAGAATTGTCCAGTGACGGCGTCATAATACTGCACCGCCCCACCATTACCAGCTAAGGTCACGTTTTGGGCATCACCGTCATAGATCACTTGCGATAAGGTATCACCGCCAAAGGCATAGACATCCAAGCTAGGTAAGGCATTAACTGCGTTCACATTACCATTAGCATTGTCATTCAGATTCAATAGAATGTCCGGTAAGGTCAAGTTTGTAATCTCATTCGCATTGTCATTAGCATCTGGTCCACCAATCAAACTGCGAAAAAATACCCAGTAGATTACAAACCCCAAAATCAGAGCCGTTAACAGCAATGATCCCGCCAATAACAAGCGCCGTTGCAAGTCACTTAACCCCTCTAACCACCGTTGAAATCGTTCTACTAAATCACGCATACTTAATTTATATACAGGTTAATTCTGTCCAGCTACCTCCACCACCTTGGCCGGCAGCAGACTGAGTTTCTGAGTGCACCTCACAGGAAAAACCACAGTTCCAGCCAACATCCTCAATGTTCCCAGTACCCCCGGTATAGCCAAAGGTGGATGGATTGGCAAAGATTATAACGGCTTGCGTCTGTTGGGGATTTTTTTCTTCGCAAAGACTTGCAAAAGTTGTTTCTTGTAAGTCAGTCATAACGATAGTAGTAAGCGCATTGTAATGCAACTGGCTCACTACCAGGGTTTCATAATAGGTACATAAGCAGATGTTATAATTAGCTTCATCGTCTGGAAATCTATCATAACAATATTTAACTCGATCTCCACAACCTCTTGGTTGACAGGCAGCCGCACCACTCGGGTCTTGTGGATCACGATAGCAACCGGTGATGGCAGTGTTGTTTGTGTCGGTGCCAGGACCTAGCTCACACACCGCGCCACGGCAAAACGCTCCAGTTAAAAAACCTTTTTGCGTACACGGAACATCGTTACAAGCTATGTCCGAACCATCGATAGAACACTGCTCATCTTTAAACCCACCAGCATTGCACCAATCGATCTTCCAAAAATCTGTACCATCGTCGTTAATCTCAATTCTTGCTGGGGCAAAACCAAAGATCAAGATCTGTGGATTAATAAAGGCTAAAATGACATAGGACAAGAGCGCAATCACCAACCCAGTCACCGCTGACGTCACAATTTCTTTCGCTTCAGTGATGATGGATTCATTACCAGCCGCTGCCATCCAGCGTAAACCACCAAACATGATGAGTACCACGGCGATAATGCCTACGATCCCTAAGGCAAAGCGGTAGACAGCGTTAATGTACTGAGAAGAACTGGTTATCTTATCTTCACCAGCAAAGGGTTGCTCCAAGTTATAGTCAATCGTATCGATATACTTGGTTTCGGCACTGGATACAGCCGGAAACAATAGGGGTACAGCTAACAACAACATAAGCACGAGCTTCTTCATACCCTCACTATAACACTTTTTTAAAAAAATTACAACCAGCGGAATGAATCCACTTTCCAGCTAGCACCGACTTTTTTTAAGGTCAGGCGGGCGATTTCGTTACTGTAGGTGGCCGCTTGTTGACCAACAGTTTTTTTCTGCCGCACGGACACTTCGACCGTGGCTCCGGTAGCGCCATCGCTATAATCTGTCAGCGTAACGCCAGTAACCGTGCTTTCAATACTTAAAAATGTACTGGTGTCCTGACCTTTAGCAATCAGCTGGTCGGCCTGTTGCGACATGGCATCGGTCATTAAATAACGGGATCGTTCAATGTTCTCGAAATTCGTATCTGATGAGTGTGAACCAAAACGTTCTGTAAAGCTGCGACTACTACTGGTAATGGCTTGCTGATCATCTTGCTGCACCACTACCGTGGTAACTGGGGTAGTGTCCGTTGTAGTGGAGTCAGTTGTAGTCGTGGTAGTAGTTGTGTTGGTATCTGCTGTCACTTGATTAGTATTAGTAGTATCCGTGGTGGTGTCATCCGCTGGTGTGCGAGACACAATCAGCCAAATGACCAGCAGGCCAATGAGCAGCAGGACGACGGCGCTGATGATAGCAATGATTAATTTACGATTCATAGTGATAGTGCAGTATTATTTATTTTGGGTTATTTAGCTTGATCGTCGGCAAACTCCTTTTTAGAGGCTTCGATCTCTAATAGCTGCTTCGGGTCAGAGGTAATAATCTGATCTTCGGTATACGAAGCGACTACTTTAATAGCCACGTGCCGTGGTCCGGCAAAGAAGATCCCCTCCCCCACATTACCTTCCAGCAACAAATATTTTTCGCCATCGGTTAGTAAAAAGGTCTTTTGGATATTATCAATGGCGGCTGGAGATTGCTTCAACAAAATCTGCAGTTGTGAGTTGGTGACAATAGCTCGGCCATAGGGTGATAGCAAGAAATCGTTGACGTCTTGGGTAATGGTAGTGACACCCAGATAGTATTTACGACAGCGTTTGCATAAGGCAAAAATAAACTTGGCGGAATCTTCGTTTTGCATCAACCACCAAGCTTCATCGATCACCAGAATACGCTTTTTCATCTTGGAGCGCACAATATTCCAAATGTAGTTCACTACCGTGTAGAC
>CAZSXL010000166.1:0-2574 GCA_964611225.1 uncultured Gammaproteobacteria bacterium | reverse complement strand
GGATTATCAGGGCGGAGAGTGGTGGAAGGATTTAGGTTGGATTGGTATTAAGCCTTCTCTGTTTAGGTATGTCTTTTCTCCATATATTAATAGTAGGCGCACGGAAAAATATCAGAGGAAATACCACGCTACTTTTAAGAAGTTTTAATCCTCCATCGAAATCAAAGAAACTTCTTACTCTTCGTGACATTATGTGATCAGTTTCTGAATATGAGTTGAAGTTTTGTAATTGGAAGTCGCCTTTTTCGAAAAGATTTTTCTCCTCTTCCTCAAAATTCTATGATGTACCCCAGATTTCAGACAGTATCCACAGGGCAAATGAGATACACTGGAATCTATGCCAAACAACAAACGTCAGTTCAGTGCAGCCTTCAAAGCCAAGGTGGCTTTAGAACTCCTGCGTGAGCAGGAGAGCATTGCCCAAATCTGTTCTAAATACCAAATCCATCCCACCCAAGCCAGGAAGTGGAAAGACCAGGCTTTGACCGGGCTAGAGGTAAGCTTCTCTGACAGCCAAGCGGAAGCCTTGAAAGCCAAAGATGTGGTCAACGATGAGCTGTACCGCCAGATCGGCAAGCAGAAAGTGGAATTGGACTGGTTAAAAAAAACTGTGGGAACGGCCTAAGCGGGAGCGCAAGCAGCTCGTAGGCCCTGCTCACCCAACCAGTATTGCTCGCCAATGTGAACTTCTTGGTATTAGCCGGGCTACCTACTACTACCGTTCCCAAAAGAAAGATGACGGCCCACTCATGCGGCAGATTGATGAGATTTACACCAAATCCCCATTCTACGGAGCCAGACGAATTACCAAGCAGCTTCAGCGAAACGGGATGAGAGTGAACAGAAAACGCGTCGAGCGTGTCATGAAGGAAATGGGTATTGAGGGTGTCCAACCCAAGCGAAACACCAGTAAACGGCATCCGGCCCATCCCGTCTACCCCTACCTACTGCGGGATATGAACATTGAAAAGGTGAACCAAGTGTGGAGCACGGACATCACATACATCCGGCTGGATGATGGCTGGGTATACCTAGTCGCTTTGCTTGATTGGTACTCCCGCTACGTGATCAACTGGCAGCTATCGGAGAGTCTGCATTCTGATTTCTGTGTGGCTAATCTCAAGCAAGCCCTGCTACTCGCAAAGCCCCACATCCACAACAGTGACCAAGGCCGGCAGTTTACTGCCTACGAGTATGTAACCACCCTGCAAGGGAAAAATATCCAAATCAGCATGGATGGTCGGGGCCGCTGTCACGACAATATCTTCAACGAGCGCCTGTGGCGAACGGTGAAATATGAGGAGGTATATTTGAAAGAGTATGCCAGTGTAGCTGAAGCCAAAGCGTCACTGTCCAACTACTTCCGGTTCTACAACCAGGAACGGTTGCACCAGTCCTTGGGCTATCAAACACCAGCCGAAGTGTACTTCAAAAAAATCTAAACGCTAACAATATTTAAAAAAGGAGGTGATAACAAAAGGTAATTAGGGAGAAACGTAACCAAAATAGATCTTTAAGAACAGCTTAAACAAATTCTCATGACGATGATTAAACCGATACTCCACCTCTTTAAGATACATCGGGAAGTGGTACTTGGAAACACCCCGGTAGTTGTACAGGATGTGCTTGGCGTAGCTCCAAAAGCCTTCAATGCCGTTGATGTGGTTACGACCACGGTGAGCAAAGGTTTTGCCATGATTCAGGCGATGGTGCTTACCCCAGCGCTTGAGCGAATTGTAACTGCGGAAGGTATCAGTGTAATACACCGATCCCTTCCTGGTATGCTGGCGAATGTGAGTCATCAATTCGTCGGCCGTGACTTGCTCAACTACTTTAGTGTAGACCCGTCCATCGCGCTCCAGCAGGCCGAAGACAATGCTTTTGCCAGCCGCACCTCGGCCGCGCCGGCCTTTCCGTCTGCCGCCAAAGTACGCCTCGTCAATCTCAATCTCGCCTTTCAGTTTGCCCGCCTCCAACTCGGCGACATGGTAAATGGCCTCGCGTAATCTCTGGTAAACGCGCGTCACCGTCTGGTAGTCCAAGCCCAAATCTGTGGCCACGCGGTAGGCCGGCTGCTGCTGGTAGAAGCCGGTGATAATGGCCACCTCGCGCCTAAGCTGCTTGAGCGACTTTTGGCGCTTACATTTCCCGCATTTCACATAGCCGCGCTTGGTTTTGCACACGTTGAACGCGCCGCAAAACACACACTTTCTGCCCCGCAAAATATTGGCCGCACAGTTGAAAACATTCTTTTGTCGCATAACCTAGAGAATATATTAACCTCTCCAGGTTACGAATCCCACTAATTACCTAAAATTAAATATCCCAAGACCATTTAAACCTTCATTGCCACTATAGGATTTTGAAGCTATATAAAACGCAAAGCATACATAAACAAATAATGCAAGAGCAATTTTAATAAGTCCTATCCAAGGAATAGATGGGGCTATAAACCAAGAGATCAAAAAAGCAAGGAGGCAAAATAATAGTAAAGTACTTAAAATGTCATGAAAATAAAGGGTAATTAGGGAGAAACGTAACCAAAATAGATCTTTAAGAACAGCTTAAACAAAT
>CAZSXL010000165.1:0-2613 GCA_964611225.1 uncultured Gammaproteobacteria bacterium | reverse complement strand
TGGAAGTAACCAACACACACGGCTAGTGGATCATTATGGGTGATGGTATCAATGGCCACTCCTCGATACTGTGTACGATGGGTAATGTATTGTGATAGAGATTGTTTAAATTGCCTGGTAACGCTCAACATCCACAGTACTCGCCCAGTCATTACCATACCCAACAGGGATAAGATCAAGATACTGGTGATGAGTATCCAACCAGTGGAACTGCTAGTTAGATTAGAAAACTGTGCACAACCACAGATCATATCTGCTTGCTGTTGGAGATACGGAAAAATAGCCACTAAAATACTAAGGGTAAGCACAGCTAAACTGATCATGCCGACACTATAGACGATCAAGAATCGCTTAAGCGTGCGCTTGATGTTCACTACGGTGTGCGTTAACGAGTCGTTTTAAAGCAGCAAATTTTGCGGCATCAATCTGGTCAACCGTATCCACAAATTGAGCAATTGCTAAATCACCATACCGCCGCACGAGCATATCCATCATCGCTTTGGTTGTGGACAGACCTAAGTCAGCTTCGGTTTGCACGGACTGATAGGCGAAGGCTTTACCGACTTTACTACGTTTTAGAATCCCTTTTTTACTTAAACGATCCATCGTCGTCATCACAGTGGTATAGGCAATGTCACGCTGCTTGGCTAGTTGTTCAAAAACGCAACGCACCGTGGCGGAGTGTTCTTTCCAGACCACATTCATAATACCCTGTTCTAGTTCTCCTAATGGCTTTAGCTGACGCTTCATAGCGCGATTAGCAAGCGCAGTTACCGCCGCAGTCGCAACCTTCGCCGATTTGTTTGTACATCATAGTGGTATGGTTAATTACTACACTTTATACTACTAAGTGTAGTATAAATGAATCTAGTCTTTTGTGTCAATCCTTCAATTCGCGCAGCTTGCTCAGGACTATAGCCCTTTCTGTTTGGGAGAAGAGAAATAAGCATCAATCGAGAACCAGAGGGGTTTGGGCATCATCATCACCCAGAGAGTACCAAGGAATAAACCCAGATCACGCCACCAAAGATCCCAAAAGGTTTCGCCAAACTTGAATAGCTCACCAAAACAGCCACAATCAGATAGCTCGGTTCCCCGACCGATATTCATAGCGATGGCAATTAAAAAAGATAACAACATCAGCCCGATCATAGCGCTACTCACTCGGTGCCAGGCTCCAAATAGGAAGGTCGCGCCAAACACCACCTCTACCCAAGGTAATAACCAGGCATAAATCGTCACCCAGGGGTCTGGCAAGATATTCCAGGTTTTTGCTACGGCGATAAATTCAGCCAGTGGCTCAATTGTTTTACTTAACCCAGCCGCCAGAAAAATACCGCCAATCAAAATACGTAATCCTAAGACGATGTATTTATTGACCGAGTTCTTTTGCCACCGCTGCATGAAGGGTGTCATAGGTTGGGCCAATCAGGCGTTCACCATTCACAAATAAAGTTGGAGTAGAGCTTACTTTGGCTTGTTTACCTTCGGCAGTGTCTTCTGTAATGGATGGAACTGTTTCATCGCTCGCTAAACAAGTTGAAAATTGTGTACTGTCCAGACCTAACTCCACCGCATATTCTGTTAAGACAGCAGTAATGTCTGTGGCTTGCGCCCACAAACTTTGGCGTTGAAATAACAGATCATGATATTCCCAAAACTTATCTTGCGCCAACGCACACTGACCGGCCTCGGCAGTGGCAACGGCATGATCGTGAATGGTGGTTAACGGAAAATCGTTATAGACTAGTTGCACTTGCCCTGGAAAATCTTGCAAGACTTTTTCTAACACCGGTTCAAGCGATTTACAAGCCGGACATTGAAAATCACTGTACTCTTCAATGGTTACTGGAGCAGTCGTATCACCACGTATGGGGTCAGCGGTAACACCTTGCACCGGGGCTTTACTAGAGGAATTAAATTGGATTAAGGCTATTAAACCAATGACAACGACTAAAATGGAAACAACGGTAATTACTTTAGCGCGCATAGAATTGTTTGGCTTGTTCTAAATTAATTTGTTTAATGTTAGGCCCCTGTCCAGCCGAACCAAATGCGATCATACGGCCCTTAATCATATCGCGTAACGCATCGCGAGCCGGACCCATATATTCACGAACATCAAATTTATCTGGGTGTTCCACAAAAAATCTACGAATCGCACCGGTCATCACAATCCGGCCATCGGTATCGACATTCACTTTACTGACACCATGTTGAATGGTTTGCTGTAACTGGGGAATATCGACGCCTTTGGTGTTGGGCATCTGGCCGCCATATTTGTTCACAATCGCTACCAATTCTTCCGGCACAGACGAAGAACCATGCATCACTAATGGAGTGTGCGGTAAACGGCGATGAATTTCTTGTTGCACATCATGGGCGAGTACACATTCTCCAGAAAATTTTGTGGCACCATGTGAGGTACCAATGGCAATGGCTAACGAATCTACCGGAGCTTGTTTTACAAACTCTTCTGCTTGAGCCGGATCAGTGACCTGAATCCGTTTTACGCCGGCACCATCCTCAACGCCACCAATCGTGCCCAACTCGGCTTCAACCGAGACGCCAAATGGCCTGGCGTAATCGAGTACCGCTTTAGTTAAAGATAAA
>CAZSXL010000164.1:0-2647 GCA_964611225.1 uncultured Gammaproteobacteria bacterium | reverse complement strand
CGCCAATTAAAGCGGCACGCGAGCTGGGTTCAGAACGTCGTGAGACAGTTCGGTCTCCTGTCTGCTGTGGGCGTAGAATATTGAGTAGGCACTTCCCTAGTACGAGAGGACCGGGAAGTACGAACCTCTAGTGCATCGGTTGTCCTGCCAAGGGCATTGCCGAGTAGCTATGTTCGGTTTAGATAAGTGCTGAAAGCATCTAAGCACGAAGCTGTCTACAAGATTAGTATTCATAGACTCCTGGTAGACTACCAGGTTGATAGGCTGCAGGTGTAAGCTTCGTAAGGAGTTGAGCCGAGCAGTACTAATAAGTCATTTCATCTCGACATATTGTCAGTGTGTTGTTATATCGTCTATCTCATTTTCCTCGCTTTCAATTACAATCCACTATCTATTCAGGATAGTGTTCTCGGTGTCCAGAGCGAAGGGGTTCCACCTGATCCCATCCCGAACTCAGTAGTTAAGCCCTTCAGCGCCGATGATACTCTTAATTGGGGAAAGTAGGCCGATGCCGGGAACAGTATCCTGAAGCAAATCACCACGTTTAAAGCGTGGTTTTTTGTTTGGGGTTACTTTTTAAAGTATAGTCCCCGCTTACGGTTGCTGCGAATGCGCATGATGTCGACAAAAGAGTGAAAGTAGTCTACCAACTTCACCTTGCTGTTTGGGACATCATGCCATTCCACCGGCATCTCTTTCAAACGTGCACCCAGTAATTGTAATAGGTAAATCAATTCCACATCACCGGCAAAACGCGTTAGGTGCATCTGTTGCACAGCCTTCTTCAACAAGTTGGCACGGAATAGTTTAAAACCACATTGCGTATCATGGTACGTTACTCCAGTGAGCAAGCGAATCACCCAATAGGACGTGCGCCCCAACACCTGACGTGGAAATGACTGCTGCACTGTAATGTTAGCACCGGCCACTTGGCGGGAACCCAATAAACCATCGTGTTGCTCTAGTTCTGGCAACCATTGATCTAACATCGTAATGGGAGTGGCACCATCGGCATCATAGAGCAAAATCCACTCACTGTTTGCTTGTAAAACACCAGCGCGAAAAGCTGCAAATTTACCCGCATTTTTTTCCAGTGATACTAACTGCACATGCGGATACTTATCTGGCACAATGACTTGTTTGGTGTCATCACTAGAACCGTCATCTACAACAATGATCTCTACCGCAAACTGGACGCGCCTGGCATACCACTCTAATTGAGCTAAGGTTGGGGGCAAACGTTTTGCCTCGTTATATGCTGGAACAACAATGGTGAGATCCATTTACCTATGGTACACCACTGTCCATCATTGACAAGCTTGCGTATTGATAGTAGGCTTTCTAGGATTGCGTAACCGCAAGAATAAAAAGTAAGGTGAGAAGTAGAGTATGGCAAGCAAGTTATATATCGGTGGGCTATCGTATAGCACTACCAACGAAAGCATGCGCGATGCGTTTGCTCAAGCAGGCACTGTAACATCCGCTACAGTGATTATGGACAAGATGACTGGTCGTTCCCGTGGCTTCGGCTTTGTGGAAATGGGCAGTGATGCAGAGGCACAAGCCGCTATCCAAATGTGGGATGGCAAAGAGCTTGATGGTCGCCGCATCAAAGTCAACGAAGCTCGCCCCATGGAGGATCGCCCTCCTCGTCGCTCCAACAGTGGTGGCGGCAATGGCGGTGGCAACTGGAACTAAATTGAACTTCAATCTAGTACAAAGCACAGCCCTGTATCATCTGATACAGGGCTGTTGTGTATAACGCTTTTTATTCTTGACGAAATATACTGCGCCTGTTACCATGCTCCTAGTTCTTTAGAAAACTTAAAACTATCAAGAAAGGATCGAGGGATTTGGCCCAATGACATCCTACCAACCTGCTACTTAGTAGTAAGGTGGTCCATCCAACCCTAGCAATAAAGCCAGGGAAGATACGTCCGAAACCTCGATAAGTTCGAGGATCAGGAAAACTCTTCACTAAGACACAAGGCTTTTTATTCTAATGCATTAGGGTAAGAAGCCTTTTGTTTTACCTTAGCAATAAGGCAACAGAGGTACTTGTTGGTCACCCGACCCGCAGGTTCAATCCACCCGGCGATCCATAGGAGGAATTCGCCATGTTGTTTCACGACAGCCAACGCATCGTCGACAAAAACCGCGGTCGCACCAGCGATGGATCCGCTACCGTCACGGCACCCAAGCCGCCCTGGACGCCCACCGTCCCAACGGCAGAACCGTGGCGCAGCATCTACCTGGGGCTGCCACCGGCCACCCAGCAGCGCCTGGACGAGATGTCGCCCCGGCAACGGCAGCAGGCGATCGGCATCTAGTGGTGCCACCAAGATGAGGAAGAGGAACAGGGCAGCGTGGGATTCATCGAGCAATCGATTCGAGTCCCACGCTGCCCACAGTTTTTTATGCACTAATGGTGCTTTTTTTATTTTGTCTTAAAAGCATTACTACTCTTGCGTGTGTTGTTCCTATCAAGTAATATGAATATATGGAATTCTTAGAAAAACACATTATTACTGTGACCTACTTACGACGAAACTTTTCTAAGATTATCAAAAACATTCAAGGGAACATTTACGTCATTACCTGTCGTGGAAAAGTTGTAGGTCAACTGATGCCCTATGACTGGGGGTTC
>CAZSXL010000163.1:0-2652 GCA_964611225.1 uncultured Gammaproteobacteria bacterium | reverse complement strand
TACACGATTGATGATGGCGGTGGCCATGAGTATACCCTTGGTCCAACCCACGAGGAAATTGTCGTCCCGCTGGTGAAACAGTTTGTACAATCCTATAAAGATTTACCGATTTCTGTTTACCAATTCCAATCCAAGTTTCGAAAAGAGCTGCGTCCTAAATCGGGTATTCTGCGCGGCCGGGAATTTTTGATGAAAGATATGTATTCCTTTCATGCTACCACTGCCGATTTAGATGCCTACTATGATCAAGTCACCGCCGCCTACCTACGCGTCTTCCAACGCTTGGGTTTACAAGACACAACCTATTTGACGTATGCGTCCGGTGGGGTGTTTGCAAAATATTCCCATGAATTTCAGACCGTGACACCAGCCGGTGAAGATACCATTTATATTTGTGCAGCTTGTCGCTTAGCGATTAATCATGAAATTCGGCATGAGACGCCAACCTGTCCTAGTTGTGGTAAAGACCAATTCACCACCGCCAAAGCGATCGAAGTCGGTAATATCTTTAAATTGATGACCAAGTTTTCTGAGCCCTTTGCGCTGAGCTTTACGGACGCTAGTGGTGCTCGGTTACCGGTGATCATGGGCTGTTATGGGATGGGCTTGACTCGTTTATTGGGCACGATTGTAGAGATTTATCATGACGATACAGGGATCATTTGGCCTGATGCAGTGGCGCCTTATCGGGTACACCTGCTGAATTTGAGTAAAGATAGTGTTCAAGCAGATGCAGCCTACACCTCTTTACAGGGAGCAGGCATTTCGGTACTGTATGATGACCGTTTGGTATCTCCTGGAGTAAAACTAGGGGATGCTGATCTGCTTGGTCTGCCACAGCGCGTGGTGATTAGCCAAAAAACCGGGATGAATGTAGAAGTAAAACTACGCTCGCAAACGGACACCCAATTAATACCACTTGATCAATTCATATCCACACTCACCACCCACCATGTTTAATCGTCTCTTCGGCAGCGTTTCAAAAGATATTGGTATCGACCTTGGTACTGCTAATACCTTAGTGTATGTGCGTGATCGTGGGATCGTGATTAACGAGCCATCCGTGGTAGCGGTGAATACGCTGACGGATCAAATTTTAGCCGTCGGTCAAGAAGCTAAAGCGATGGTGGGTAAGACACCGGCGCATATCGTGGCCACCCGTCCATTGGTGAATGGGGTGGTATCGGATTTTGAAGTGACCGAAAAAATGCTCAAACATTTCATCGACAAAGTACACCGTGAATCGTTTTCCATTTTTCCACGACCACGTGTGGTCATTGCCATTCCGTTGGGTGTGACGGAAGTAGAGCGGAAAGCCGTTGAAGATGCCGCCAAAAATGCGGGTGCTAGAGAAGTCATCTTGATCGAAGAACCGATGGCTGCAGCGATTGGCTCACGTTTACCAGTACAGGAATCTACCGGTACCATGATTGTGGATATTGGTGGCGGTACTACTGAAATGGCGATTATCTCCCTGGGTGGGGTAGTGAACTGGCGATCGCTGCGAACAGCTGGGGATGACTTAAACCAGGATATCATTAATTTTTGTCGGGATGAGTTCAATTTATTGATTGGGGAACGGACCGCTGAACTGGCTAAAATTCAACTGGGATCAGCTTTGCCGTTAGAAGAAGAATTGGAAACGACAATCCGGGGTCGTGATCTCATTACTGGTTTACCGCGCGAACTAACGTTAACCAGTCGTCATGTCCGCGCTGCTCTAGAACGCACCATGAACTTGATGATCGAAAATATCTGTACGACGATTGAAACAACTCCACCAGAATTATTAGCTGATATCTATGAGCGCGGCATTATGTTAACAGGTGGAGGCTCTTTGTTGAAACGGATTAACGAACGGATTGCTACCGCTACCAATATTCCAGTGCATGTGGTGGACGATCCATTAACGGCCGTAGCGCGTGGTACGGGTGTGGTGCTAGAAAATCTTGACCAACTGAAAAAGACCATCCTCTTTACCAGTAGCTCATGAAGTTTTTTCGCGACCAGGCGCGCCAGCTGATGATGGTGCTGGGCGCAATCCTTATTGCCGTGGTGCTGTATTATGCTGGTTGGTTACGTCCAGTTGAGCATTGGGCTAGTACGATGGCCCAGCCGTGGTTAGGGTTAGCCTATGCTACCATTGATTCCTACAGCCCCCTCTATAGCACAACCGACAGTACGTTGCTAGCTGAAAATCGTACGTTAAAAGATCAATTAGCCAGTGTGATTCAACAGCAGCATGATGTCCAAGTTCAGTTACAGCAATATGACGATTATCAGGCTGAGTTAACATTTGCTCAACAGCGTGATTATACGAT
Source organism: uncultured Gammaproteobacteria bacterium (assembly GCA_964611225.1). Lineage (GTDB taxonomy): Bacteria > Patescibacteriota > Patescibacteriia > UBA9570 > UBA9570 > UBA9570. Next base: position 331 of record CAZSXL010000163.1, on the reverse strand, counting down.
TTTACCGGCCAAAGTGACGACTCGGCTGGGTGGCGGTACGGTTGGTCAGTGGTTATACATCAACCGTGGTTCAACGGATGGCATTGCCGTTGGCTACCCAGTGATTTATGGTCCAGGGATGTTGTTAGGTGTGGTGGATACCGTGCATGAATCCTATAGCCAGGTAGCATTGTTGACCAATGACGACACTACCATTCAAGGGCAAACACAGACGGCGGTAGCGACCACTGGCATTGTCCAGGGTCAGTTTGGTACCAGTTTAGTGATGGACTATATTATTAAAGATCAACCGATCGCGGTTGGAGACGTGATCGTAACGAACGGTCAAGAT
>CAZSXL010000162.1:0-2737 GCA_964611225.1 uncultured Gammaproteobacteria bacterium | reverse complement strand
CTCACTGGCACACACCGATTCATAAAATATTTCTGCACCAACTCTGGATACTTCTGCACAGCTACATCCATATCTTCAAAAATCACCCCTAGTTTTTCCCAGCGCTCTTTCAGACGATGGTAGACGGTGGTGGATTCATATTGCGCACCAACGCCAGCTAACATTTTCTTCTCGGCCTCTGGAATTCCTAACCGTTCAAAAGTGCGTTTGATATCGGGTGACACATCATCCCATGATTTACTGGCATGATCTGTGCCAGCGGTTTCGCCTGGAGCCACGTAGAAAATAATCTCATTAAAGTTAAGCGCGGATAAGTCTGGTCCAAAATTGGGTAACGGTTTCTCCAGAAACAACCGTAACCCTTCTAACCGTTTTTGTAACATCCAGTCGGGTTCATGCTTGGTAGTAGAAATTTTTCGCACTAACTCCTCCGACAAACCACGCGTTGCCAACTTGGCGTATTCAGACTGATTCTTGTGGTCGAAGGTATCGCGGTTTAAACCGGCGAAAATCTCATCTGTCTTAGTGATGGTTTTTTGTGGAATCATACAGACCTCTCCCCCGTCCCCTCTCCTTCTTTAGGAGAGGGGTGTTTTAGCCAGTCGTAACCTTTTGTTTCAACTTCCTTGGCAAAGGTTTTGTCACCCGAGCGGACAATCTTGCCGTCGATCATCACATGCACCACATCGGGAGTGAGATAATCTAAAATGCGATTATAATGTGTAATCATTAAAACACCCATCCCCGTCTGCTGTTTAAGCAACTGCACACCCTCACACACCGTGCGTAAGGCATCAATGTCTAAGCCGGAATCGGTTTCATCAAGCACAGCAATCTCTGGTTGCAATAAAGCCATTTGCAACACTTCGGCCTTCTTTTTTTCTCCGCCGGAAAAACCAGTGTTTAAATAACGCTCTAAAAAGGTTGCATCCACCTGCAGGGCTATTAGTAGTGGGTCCAGCACTTTCCGGAATTGCATAATGGTCAGACGCTGCTTGGTTTTTAAATTATAGATCATGCGTAAAAAGGTCAGTAACTTGACCCCGGGAATTTCCTTAGGATATTGAAAGGCTAAAAATAAACCTAGTTCCGAGCGTTTATCTGGTGTTAACGCTAAAACATCTTGATCATGAAATTGGACGCTACCACTAACCACCTTGTATTTGGGATGGCCCATGACCACCTGTGACAAGGTAGTTTTACCAGAACCATTTGGCCCCATGATAGCGTGCACTTCACCCTGCGGTACCGTTAACGTAATGCCATTCAGCACTTGTTTGCCATCCACCGTAGCGATTAAATTTGTGATTTGCAGTTGGTTCATACAGTGAGATCGACTAAGTTACGTTGTTCTAATAATGTATAGATAGATTGTTTGAGATTATTCCACACCGGCTTAGTCAGGCAGCCGCCCTCGGCCGGACAAGTACCCTGACCATCCATGCAGCGCGTTAGCTGAAGTGGGCCATCAATCGCTTCAATGACATTACGTAAATTAATGGCAGCTGGTTCACGTGCTAACGCATATCCCCCACCTTTACCTTCCCGACTGGTCACTAAACCATGTTGCCGTAATGGGATCATCACCTGCGGTAAATACTTTTGTGACACTTTATGCTTAGCGGCGATATCAGCCAACGACCGATATTCATGCACACCACTGTGCATCAGTTCACAAAGGATCAGTAGCCCATAATCGACTCGGGATGAAATGGAAAACATAACTACTACTAGACTAGTAGTAGAATAGAATATTGTCAATCCCCAAACAAATGGTACAACATGACCCCACCCACGACCGAGACATTAAGTGACCGCTTGCTGCCCACCATTGGTAGATGTACTACTGCATCTGCTGCGGACAATAACTCGCTACGGACACCACTGACTTCGGCACCAAAGACTAATACTACTTTTTCGCCATACGTTACGGCAGTAAAATCCTGACTGTCCGTAGTTTTTTCAACGACAACGATTTCATAACCCTCTGCCTTCAGCGTCTTCAGGGCATTCAGCGGTTCAGCGATCCATTCCCACGGCACCGTTAGCTCCGCCCCCAGCGACACTTTTTTTAGTTTAGGATTCTGCGGTGTGCCCGTGGTACCACACAAAATGATTTTAGAGACACCTACCGCATCGCCTGTCCGAAAGAATGACCCAACATTATACAAGGATCGGATATCTGGCAGTACAACAACAACTTGGCGCAGCATTAGTTGCCCAAAGCGTAGGTCACGCTGACCGTTACCTGCACTTCCTGACTGCCGGGTTCAATCGTGGCGCCGACATCAAAATCCTTTTCAGCAGTCAATCCGTCATAACCATAATAGGATGGATACACTGAACCGCCATCATTTTCGCTAAAGGTGACAATATGACCTAATTTGACACCCGCTGCAGCTGCTAAACTTTCGGCCTTAGCTTTGGCTTTTTCAAAGGCTTCGGCCCGCGCTTCGGTTTTTACCTGTTCTGGATCATCAATTTCAAAGGCTGGTGAACTGACATCATTGGCCCCGGCTTGCGTAGCAGCATCGACAACCGAACCAATGGTATCCAATTGTCGAATTTTTACCGTTACACCTTGAGTAAGATCATAACCCACGATTTCACCACGACTATAATTAGTATAATCGTAACGTGGGTATAGATTGTAAGCTGTAGTTTTAATATCTTCATCAGCAATACCGGCACTTTTCATGACCGTCACGATATTGGCCATGGCGGTATTGGTAGCTTC
>CAZSXL010000161.1:0-2757 GCA_964611225.1 uncultured Gammaproteobacteria bacterium | reverse complement strand
GTCTGATGTATTGTCTGATATTTTGCGTTCGTATGACATAAATTTAGCCAGCCATTTGTTTACGCACAGCCGCTTCCGCCGCTATATCTTCTAACGCTTGCCAACCACCTATTAACTGCTCCTCAACATCAGCCAAGCTGGGACGCTGTTCTGGATCCGGCTCGGTCATGGTTGTAATTACATCGATCAACACCTCTAGTTCTGGTGATAAGGTCAGGTTCATATCCGCGCCAAAACCCATAATCATTTGGCGCAGTGTGACGCCCAACGCATAGATATCGCGCGCTGGGGCTGGCTTCCGTTGTTGATCTAAGTCTGTTACATAACCAGGTGAAACGGTTGTGCGTAGCGGCTTAGCCCAAGGAATATCCTTGCCCGATGGAGTCTTCTCCCACTTATCCGGTATCTGACTACCACCAAAGTCTAGAATGATTGGATGACCATCTTCATTGATCACAATATTGGCTGGTTTCAGATCCAAATGTAACACACCGGCAGCATGCATCCGGCGCACCGCCCGCACTAACTCTAAAGTAATCTGCTTTAACTCTGGTAGACGCTCTTGAAAATTCCCCTCTCTGTTAATAATAGTCTTTAAGTTTCTGCCATCAATATGTTCCAAGACTTCAACCGCAATGCGCATATCCTTGTCTTGTTTACGTTTTGACGACTGATCTAACAATTGCGCATGCTGCAAGATCGGGAAGGGTGGTTCGCCACCTTGGCGCGTTACTGGCTTGCCATCTTTACCACGAGTGAGACGATGCAAACTAGCGATCTCCAGCATAGCACTAAACGCAAAATGGGCTGCTTTTTTTTGTTCAGCAGTAGCACTGTCCGGTTGTCTGATCAGTTTATGATCGTACGGACGTGATAACTTGAGCACGACTTCTTTCCCTGTACCAAGCTCTTCCGCTAAAAAAGCTATGCCAAAACCACCCCGTCCAAGGATGCGACCGAGTTGATATTGTTTGTGATGAACAGTCACGATTGATTCAAACAATGCATCCACATGCTCTCGAGCAATGGTGCGATCAGGATCTAAGGCACCAGCCACATGAGCAAACAAATGCGCGCGTTCGACCTCTAACTGTTCGGCCCGAACGGCTAACAACGCCGCTGGTTCTGGTACATCTGATAAGGCAGCTAAAGCAGCGCGTTCAGCCTCGGTTAACAATTCAGCACCACCAGTTTGCTGGTGCTCAACTGTTAATCCCGATGTTGGTAAATTACGTGGTTCGGTGCTCATCCGACTTTTTGTAAATCATTGTTCTCTGCCTCACCTACTATGATATAGGCTCCATCATCTTCCGCTTCAACCTTAGCAGGTGTCACTAGATCACCTAAAATATGTTCAGCTTCGGCTAAGGTAATGCGCTCCCAAAGATTCTCTGTAGCCATCCGATCCGCTAACACCGATAAGCTCTTGAGATTCACCGGTAAGGCCTCATAGTGCGGTTGGCGAGCGGCTACAAAGGCTGTTGCATCATTTCTCGTAGCGTCCGTAAAACGGCCATAGAGCAGGTTCTGAATAATTCTACCCAGGGCATAGGTATCACGGGCTTGGCTAGCCATTAGCTTTTCGGACTGGGTGACATACCCAGACGTAAAGTTACCCGTTAGTGGTCTTGCCCACTGCTTAGCTGTACCATGTGCTGTGACCTGTTGCTTATCCGGTAATTGAGCACCGCCAAAATCAATAATTTTTGGTTTGCCATCTTTGGCAATCATGATATTGGCTGGTTTCAAATCAAGATGCAAGACATTAGCTTCATGCATCCGTTGCACCGCCAACGTTAATTGCTGTGCCAGGTGGAACGTATAGTCTGGATATTGCGTTAAGTTCTTCTCTCGCTGCAACATAGTGTGCAAATCCGCACCATCAATAAACTCGACCACTTGGATAGCAATGCGCCGATCCGGTTCACCAGGTTTGCGATCAGGATTTGGCGCCAACTGGGCGCCATAGAAGTGGGGGAAATAGCTACTCGCAGCTGGATTTTTGCTTAAGCGATTCAAACTAGCCGATTCCACTACGGCGTTGCGGGCTCGACCGGTTTCAAGAATCGTCTCATCGCTCGACCCACGAGGCACTGGCTTATTCAATAAGTCGCGCGTAAAACTATGGGATATTTTTATAATAACCGCTTGGCCAGCTGGTGTGGCGGCTTCATAGACAACACCAAAGGCACCCTGGCCCATAAATTTATCTAGCCGATAGATCTCCCCTTTTACTGTAACGGTATGGCCAAGCAAGGCTTGCTGAGCGGCTGCTTCTGTTTGCTTGTCAAATACCTGATCAACCGTAGCAAACAAGAAGCGCCGTTCTTCACGGACGCGTTCACGTTCAAGCACTCGCTCGCGTACAACGGCAGGATCTTCGCTCACTGGATCCACATTTTTATTAAAATAATCCCAGGCTTTTTGGAAGTAACGTTGTAGTGTTGTGTGGGCTTTTTCGGTTTTGTTCTCGGTATAGACATTTTTTTCTGGAGGCAGGTTTTCCCCTTCAGCAAAAAACGTTCGGCTACTGTGTCATTCCAGTCTTCGATGGCAAGTTTGGCAGTAGCTTTACTGGCCGCATCCAAAGCAGCCTGCTCTTCTGGAGACAATAACTCCACCCCACCGGCTTGCTGGTCTTCAACACGTAATCCTGGTTTTGGTGGTCCTGTTCTTTCAGTATTAAAAGCCATAGTCTTTAAAAATTATAACAAGGCATGATACCTGAATAACTGTTTTAAAATTCCTATGCTCCGA
>CAZSXL010000160.1:0-2786 GCA_964611225.1 uncultured Gammaproteobacteria bacterium | reverse complement strand
GGATCGCGAAGGCTTGTGGGGAAATTGTTGGCACTTCCTCGATACGTTCAACAACTTCTAACGGTGCTTAACCCACGGGCGTTTCAGCCACCGGTTCCTTCCGGGCACGTTTTTTCCTCCTCTGCTCTGGCGTTAAGCGTTCTAATCGTCTACTGCTCATATTAGTGCGAACCTTATCGCTACCATTGATAATTGTCAAACACCCAATTGACCAAGCGGTACGATTCATTCGTCCGGGCACTTAGGGTCGGGGCACCCATCACAACTGTAATAATACTATGTTCATTTTGCTCGGTGCGCATCGCCAAACAGTATAAGGCTTCATCAATGTAGCCGGTTTTGCTGCCGGTGATCTCTAAATCGCTGGTGAGTAGTAATGAGTTAGTATTATTAAAATCATGAAAGTTAGCAGAGTTGATGGTGGTAAAAGCATAGTAGGGCGTAGCTGAAATAGCAGCTAATTCTTCATTTTGTAGTACAGTCGTCATGAGTTTGGCATAGTCACTAGCTGTAGTAACATTTCCGACTGCTAGACCTGACGGATCCGCAAACGTAGTATTTGCTAACCCTAAATCATCAGCGGTAGTGTTCATCATGTCCACAAACTCATTGACGCTGTAGCCAGCATTACCTATCAACGAGTAAGCGGCGTTATTGGCGGAACCCACTAATAACGCATTCATCAAGTTTCCCATTGTCATTGTCTCCCCTTCAGACACATGTAATGACCCACCGGCCTGATCATAACTGTCGTGATAGGTCGCTACAGCGTCTAGATCTATGTCATTCTGGAACAGCACATAGGCTGTCATCATTTTCGTCATCGATGCCATGGAGCGCTCCGTGCTCATGTTGTAGCTATACAATACGTCTCCAGTGACTTCGTCGATGGCAATAGCGGCGGCGGCATTGATCGCTCCAAAGGCTGCAAAGTCACTGGTTTTGCTTGGACCAAATGGATCGGTCGTATCAGCGGCCACGACCACTAAGGCATGTAACGCTCCCCACTCGGTGCTGATGGTGTGATCTGATCGATTCAATAATGAATCGAGCGCCACCCAGCTGGCACTAGCCTCATCGTAATAATAAAACGATCGATCGTATTTATACTTCTTACCCTTGAGGTGATACTGAAATTGCAACGGTGTATCCAACCAAGTTGCCTCATCTTGAATGGTAAAACTGTACACCGGGGATAAGGCGATCAGTTCGTCCGGTAAAGTGGGTGGGGTTTTGACCGTGCGTACCCAAGCCTTAGTGGCCGTTTGTAAACTGTCGGCTTGAATACCAAGATCCAACCGACCTCTGGTTAAGGTATAACCAGCCGCTCGGGTATCGGCATCAATCGAAATTTTGGTCACTGGCTGGGTAGCCAGCACAAGGCTAGGCAAACACGCTAGCCCAATAATACTACTGAGCCAAGCGCCCCGGACCTTTTGGATCATAACCATTATCTACTTCAGCACCATCGAGATAGCTGTCCCCATCCGTATCCGCTAAGATGGGATCAGTTTTATATTGATTAATTTCCAAGTAGTCGTTTAAGCCATCGGTGTCACTATCGGCCAAGGTCGCACTGGTACCATAACGTTTTTCATCGATATCGCGAATACCATCTTTATCGGTATCTAATTCCTGCAATGGGATATTCGTCGTATCAACATTCGCATTATTGGCATTGGCTTGGTCGCGCTGACGTAATGGTTCAGCAAACGGATCTAGCGTCATAAACAGCCAAATACCAACGCCAACTAACACACTCAACACTACCACGGCTAAGACGACCAATCCGATCTTTTGGGTACCGTTTAAACTGGTACGCTTAAATAATTCAATAGAAGCTTGATCGGCTAAGGGGATAGGAGCAGCTTTTGGTCCAGCTAATGGTTTCAATTGCGGTTTTGATAGTGGATCCAACGCTGGTACCGGAGGGGTCGGTTGCGGAGTGGGCACATGCTCAAACATAGAAATAGTATAGCATCTTCTGGCCATTTACGGTATACTTGGCATAATGTTTCGGGACATAAAGTTAACCCAAAAAATATTCCTCATCTTCATTCTCATGATTGTATTAGTCATGAATTCTTGGGCGTTTACCTTTACCACGGTGTTAGATTTTCAGGATACCTTTTCGAATGTCAGCCAATACTCATTTCCTAGTGTCGTCTTAACGTCAGAACTGAAAGATGACGTCCACTTGGCATTACTGTCTGTGTATACCTACATTACTACTGGTGACGAAGCCAGTAAGGCACTGTACCAGAATCGTTTTACCAAAGCGATTCAAACCGAATATGCACTATTTCAGCTGTCGCAAACCAATACGGATTTTGAATTTACCCAGCAGTTTAATGACAAGTTGCTGGCGGTCTATAACCAAGCTGATCAACTAGTGACACAGTACGAACAAGATCCCACCAACCCATTGATCCAGGATCAACTGACCGCTTTAAATACGGCGCGCGATGAGTTTAATACCTTTGTCGAGACTGAGATTACTGATCAGATTAGTAGTCAGATCGACGCAGCTAACAGTAGTATTCAGGGTACGGTTCGCACTATTCAAATGTATCTGGTAGGCATCTCGGCCTTAGTGTTGTTGATTATTGTTTTAGTAGCGGCGTTTATTTCCAATAACATTACTAAACCGATCCGGATCCTGACCAAAGCCTCACAAGAATTTGGTAAAGGTCGCTTTCAAACAGTGACCATTCCATGAAACGACAAGCTAGGCTTGTTCGCCAAGACCTCCAATACCATGGCGGAAAACATTCATGCCAGTCAAA
>CAZSXL010000159.1:0-2792 GCA_964611225.1 uncultured Gammaproteobacteria bacterium | reverse complement strand
ATTTTGCAGTTGTTTGACATCCGCAATACGTTTTGTATCACGGGCTTTACGTTGAGCGGTAGTTAAAGAGACGATCGCTAACGTAGCGAGTAAACCGATAATCGCGATGACGATTAACAGTTCGATCAGGGTGAAACCCTTGGTTGCTTTACTAGTTTGCATAAGCATAACTTTTTATTAAGTATGGATATTAGATAACTAAGTTAGAAGCATTATACCATATTCCCATTAACTAGGCAATGGAGGTGGTAGCATTATAGATCGGAGCCAAAATCCCAGTGACCATCACAAAGGCAGCTAGGCCTAATAGGATAATAATCACTGGCTCAATCAAGCTGGTCAGTACCGTCAAAGAAGCATCAACCTCCTGGGCATAAAAGTTGCCTAATTTCTCTAAAATCGTATCCAGTTTACCGGTTTCTTCACCTACATTCATCATTTGCGCCACCATCGGCGGTACCACATTACTACGCACAAAGACCGTCGAAATGGCATTGCCAGATTCTACCTCTTTAACTGTTTTCATGATTAACTCGTGGTAGACAGCATTATTGACGATATCAGCCACAATTTTCAGCGCGGTTGGTAACGGCACACCACTGGTTAACAAGCTAGCCAAGCTGACCGAAAACCGACCCAGTACAATGCGCTGGTAAATTTTGCCCATCACTGGCAAACGAATCTTTAAAAAGTCTAGAGCGTACTTACCACTGGGTGTACGCACGTAGGCTGCAATGCTGACACCAGCCACCGCTAACATTAATAGAACCAACCACCAAAAATGTGTAAACACATAGCTTAGGTTGATGAGTATTTGGGTAGTAAACGGGATCTTAGCACCTGATTGTGTGAGAATATCCGAGATCGGCGGAATGACATAGATGACCATTAAAACACCTACAATGACCATCACAGCGGAAATAAAAGCTGGATAAATCATCGCTCCACGGACGCGACTGACTAAATTGTAATCTTTCTCTTTTTGGGTGGCCAAATACTGAAACACTTCATCTAATCGACCAGTGGTTTCCCCGGCTCTGACCATGTGAATAAAAAACTGATCAAATACGCGCGGGTACTTACCGAGCGCTTGGGACAACTTAGAGCCCCCATCGACTTCTGCTGCCACATCGGCAATCACCTGTTTAAAATAGTTATTAACGGTTTGTCTCGTCAAAATACGCAGTGATCTCACCACCGGGATGGTGGCACTAATCAAGACCGAAAACTGGCGGGCAAAAAAAGTTAGTTCCTTGGCGGGTACACGGTTAAACAATTGGCGCAGGCGTTGCGGCAGTGACGTACTGGAACGTTCTTGTAAACGCAAAACAATCAACTGGCGATCGCGCAACTCGTTGGAAGCGGCTTCTTCCGTGGGTGCTTCTACTACGCCCTTGATCGGTTCACCTTGGACTGTGCGAGCCTGGTAACGAAAGAATGCCATATTAACGTAGTGATTGTTCAAAAGTAATCATGCCGTCGTTGCGACCATTTTCTAACAACAAATTGATCTTATCAAACGTTTCATGTTTAATAAAATTAATGGTGGCAGTGTTTTGGCGTAGTACTTCACAGGCCACGGCCGGAGCCTGGCCATGTTCGTCCACCGGTTGCAAGGCGATTACGGCTTGGGGGGCTGTCGCTCATTCATCCCGCACACTGACCTGTTCGGCCGCGTGAAACAATCCCACCATACTGGTGAGGGCTAAATGAAAGGTTGGTGCCACACCCTCTAAAATAACTAATTTACCCTACTCCACAAAGAGTAAAACAGTCCCCATACTGGCGGCATCCAGTACCATATTCACCACTACGATATCAACATCTTCTTGGTAGACCCGCTGTAACCCAGATTGAAGATCTGGAATATCCACCCCAATCTCTACTTGTTCCACAATCGACTGGGCATCTGTGTAGACAAATTCAATCGGCTGCTCAAAAGTCATAATATGGTGAGCACTGGTTTGGTTTAGTTCCTCCACTAAACCGGCAACGAGTGTGCTTTTTCCGGCTCCATAGCCACCGGCCACTACAATCAGGCCCTTTTGGATCTGACTACATTGTTGGACGGCGGTGTGAATCGTCCAGCGTGATAGTGGCGCAACGGTCAGTGGAATGGTATGGAAGGTTAAACTGTAATTCCCCTGCTGGCTATAGGCATGCAGCTTGTATCTAGCTTTACCTTTAAAGGTGACGACGGTGGTAACATCCTTGGTCAGTTCCAGGGTTTGTAACTGGAGATCGGTTAACAATGCGTGAATTAAATTGCTCAAAAAATCCTTGGTCAACAAAGGTTCGTTCGCCAGCGATTGTAACTTTCCACCAATCCTTAGGCTGGGTGGGTTAGCAATCGTCAAATGTAAATCAGAGGCTTTATATTCGGATAAAGCCGATAACAACTTATTCAGGCGTAGTTCAGTAGCACTATCAAGCAACCCTGGCATACTTATGATTTGGTTGCATTCCAGACTTCTTCTAAGGTAGTCATACCGCGTAGAGCTTTGACGAGGCCGTCTTGTCGTAACGTGAACATACCTTGATAACTGAATTCAGCATGCACACGTTCTTGATCATTCACTTGACCATCACCAATCAACTTTTTCAGGGTTTTAGTATTTTCTAACACTTCGGCAATCGCAATCCGGCTGCGGTAACCAGTATCTTCACAGAAGGTGCAACCCTTGCCCTGATATAATTTATAAGGTGGCAGTAAAGACACATCCCTGGGTAAATATTTTACCGGCATCAATTTGATTTCTGCTGTAATTTCTTGCTCACGCAGCTTATCTACG
>CAZSXL010000158.1:0-2811 GCA_964611225.1 uncultured Gammaproteobacteria bacterium | reverse complement strand
GACCAAAGTGTTTGTATCTAGCCAGGATCCCATCATCGGAGCTGGGGATGCCAATGTGTACGTTATTCTCTATGGCAGTTTGTTAGATGCAGACATGCAGACGTATCTAGCAGCAGATTATGGTGATTATGTCACTGTAGTCTGGAAAGATTATGCAGTGAGTGAGGCTGATCGCGAAGCAGCGATGGTTGGCCATTGTGCTAACACCGTGGGTAAGTTCTGGGACTATGCCAGAGCCATTGGCGAGCAAACCGATTATGCGGCAGTGGCAGAACAAGTGGGAGTGAATCGAGTGGAATTGGACACCTGTTTGGCTACCGGAGGTGTTGGAGCGATTGTGGATCAAAGTACCGGTTTGGCGGTGCCGTTGGGTGTGACCACTACCCATAGCGTATTCGTGAATGACGATTTATATAACGATGCGATCTCTGTTGAGGAACTTAAAGCCCACGCTGATGCGCTACTGGCTACTTTTTAGTGTTTGTCTGCTGGTTGGATTAGTCTTGCGCCCCGTACCCACCTGGGCAGCGGCTTCGTGTGGTTCCAGTAGCACTACAACTACTACCACCACGCCAACTGCTACTACCAGCACAACTGGGGAAGCCGCCGCAGCCGACTATGTCCCTGGTCCAGACAATGGGTATACCTTAGAGCAACCATTTGCTGGAGAGGACAATGTTAAAAATGTTGGTGAGTATATCCAGCTAGTCTACCGCTTCGCCCTAGGTATTGTCGGTATTATTGCCGTGGTCTTAATTATGTTTGGTGGCTTACGCTGGATGGCGGCAGCAGGCAATGAATCAATCATTACCGAAGCGAAAGAAATTGTCACCTCAGCCGTGACTGGGTTGGTGATTGCCTTATTATCGTATGTCATTCTAGCCTTTATTAACCCGCAGACTTTGGATCTTAGTGTATCGGTGTTTAAGATTCCAAAACCGCCAGTGACATCGTGCCCTAACCCACCCACACTACTTACAGTGAATGATATCGATGGTCTAGCCGGTCATAGTGCTCAGGCTTGTCCCAATGCCATTCAGGCTTTACAAGAAGTAGCTACCAAAATGCGTACCGATGCTTATAATGCGGTCACTTTTTGTACAACTTGTACCATCCATGTCGGCAGTGCGTATCGTTCACCAGAATCGCAAGCCGGCATGTATGCTTGTTATCAAGCTTGTGTTGACCAAGGGTATATGAGTTCCAATGGTTTAACAAAATGCCAGGTCAACGGCCAAAGTACGCCCGGCGGTAGTTGTACAAATTGTGTCAAAACGGCCGCTCCGTGTGAGAGCAACCACACCAAAGGGATGGCCTTTGATTTGTATTTTGATGGGTATGCGTTTGGAGAAGCGCCAGCTAGTGCGGCCGGAGATCAATCGAAAAATAATGGAGGACTAGGTGGAATCGTTAACTATAGCGCCGGTTGCACTGGTAGTTGTGATGCCGGTTTATTTGAAGCGCAAAAGAAACTCTATAACACCATGATTAGTACGGGGAAATTTACCAATTACAATGCTGAATGGTGGCATTTTGATTATAAGGGAGATTGTGGTACTAGTCAGACGGGTGCGTTATCTTGCACTGCTAATGGGTCTGGTTTCGCTAACGAGTGTTACTGCACCGGTTCTAATGGCATGGATGCTGCACCGGCCTATTGCACCGGTGGTCTAACCTCCTGTACACACTTTCCCGGCAGTCAAGCCATTTGTGGTTGTACCGCTACCGGTAAAAGTTATGTATTTGACGCCTCTACTCTCTACACTGGAGCATTCCAAGATATGACTTATCTGGCTCATAACCGGGCACCAACCTGCCAGTAGCTACTCTAAATGCACCTCCGTCATTCGCCCTTACCCCCGACCCCTTGCAGGGGAGATCAATTTGAATGACTACAATAACTTTATGCCCAGACACTAAACAGTGTCCCCCTGCAAGGGGACAGGGGTAAAGTTAAAGTTTACTCTAAATGCACCTGCGCTAAAGCCGTCTGGACACGTTGTTGGATGACGGGGTAAGTAGATAAATCTGGAAACAGGCTCTGCGCGGCTTGTTGTGCCAGGGTAATCAGTTTGTGATCAGATAATTTGGCTACTTTAAAGCTGTTCAAAAAGCCGGATTGTTCGCGGCCATAGACATCACCGGGTCCGCGGCGTTGTAAGTCGTACTCGGCTAAGGTAAAACCGCTGCTGGTTTGGGCAAAAAACTGTAAGCGTTTAATAATCCCGGTCTGTTGGCTGTTAGTGCAAGCATAACAGTACGATGTTTTATCGGCTCGCCCAACGCGGCCACGTAACTGATGTAACTGGGCCAAACCAAAGACTTCAGCATTCTCAATCACCATCACCGTAGCATTGGGGACATCAACACCGACTTCGATCACAGTGGTACTAATGAGCAGGTCAAGGGCGCCAGCGTGGAACTGATCCATCAAACCGTGTTTGGTTTTGGCCGGCAATTGGCCATGCAACACCGCCATTTTAATGTTTGGAAACTGTTTTTCTAACCGCACCCGTTCGCGTTCGACTGAAGTCTTTTCTGAACCCTCCTCATCTTCAATGCGTGGAGCCACTACATACACTTGGTCGCCGGCCGCTATCCGTTCAGCGATATGCCGGTACATGGCTGGGCGCTGATCATCGGTAACCACAGTGGTAGTAATCGGCTGCCGGTTGTTGGGCAGTTCATCAATAATGCTTAAAGCTAAATCACCATAGGCGGTCAGGGCTAAAGTGCGCGGGATCGGTGTGGCGGTCATCGACAGTAAATGCGGCGTCACCCCCAAACCGGAATTTCGTTTCAATAACTGGC
>CAZSXL010000157.1:0-2828 GCA_964611225.1 uncultured Gammaproteobacteria bacterium | reverse complement strand
CAAAGTTTTAAAGGGATTAGACGCCGTTAGAAAGCGCCCTGGGATGTATATTGGTAACACGGCTCATGCTGGGTTGCATCATTTGATTTGGGAAGTGGTCGATAACTCAATTGATGAAGCAATGGCGGGGTATTGTAATAACATTACCATGACCTTGTTACCCGATGGGTTTGTGTCGGTAGAGGATAATGGCCGTGGTATTCCAGTAGAAAAACACCCGGTCACTAAACTATCAGCGCTTGAAACCGTCCTGACTAAGTTGCACGCCGGTGGTAAATTTGGTGGTAGTGGGTACAAGGTATCCGGTGGTTTACATGGCGTGGGTGTGTCCGTGGTGAATGCGCTATCAGCTGATTTAAGTGCTCAAGTGAAGCGCGATGGCAAACTGTATGAGCAGAAGTTTAAGTTGGGCAAACCACAAGGTAACGTCAAAGTGATCGGTAAATCTGATCACACTGGTACCATCATTACGTATAAGGCCGATAGCAGTATTTTTACCGTCACCGAATATGAGTGGCAGTATATTTTGGATCACTTGCGCCAACAGGCTTACTTAACCAAAGGGTTGCGCTTAAGTATGTTTGATAAGCGTGATCCCCGCAATGAACAAAGTTATACTTACTATTTTGAAGGCGGCGTAGCATCGTATTGCCGACATCTTAACCATTTGAAGGAAGTGAAACAAGAGAAGGTCTTCTATGTGGATAAGGATTTGGATAATGTTAAAGTGGAAGTAGCCCTACAGTACAATGCCGATTACAACGAACTCGTGTATGGTTTTGCCAATAACATTCATACGGTAGAGGGCGGCATGCATGTACAAGGTTTCCGCACCGCCTTAACGCGCTGCTTAAATACCTATGCCCGTAAACACGGCTACCTCAAAGAAAAAGATACCAATTTACAAGGTGAAGATGTCCGCGAAGGTCTGACTGCGGTGATTTCGGTCAAATTACCGGATCCACAGTTTGAAGGCCAAACCAAAGCCAAGTTAGGCAATGCAGAGATTAAGCCGATTGTGGAAACAGTCTTTGGGGATTATTTCACTGCTTTTCTGGAAGAAAATCCACATGACGGTAAAGATATTATCAGTAAGTGTTTGATTGCCCAACAAGCCAGAGAAGCCGCTCGCGCTGCCCGTGATACGGTGCTGCGCAAAGGTGCTCTCGAAGGTATTACCTTACCGGGTAAACTAGCCGATTGTTCCTCACGCAAACCAGAAGAGTGTGAAATCTATATCGTAGAAGGTGACTCGGCTGGTGGTTCTGCCAAGCAAGGGCGTGATCGCCGCTTTCAAGCCATTTTACCGTTACGCGGCAAGATTTTGAACGTGGAAAAATCACGCCTCGATAAAATGTTGGCCAACAATGAAATCAAAAATTTGATTATCGCCATGGGCACCAACATTGGTGAACAGTTTGATATGGCCCGGTTACGCTACAATCGGATTATTATTATGACCGATGCTGATGTGGATGGGGCTCATATCCGTACTTTATTACTGACTTTATTCTTCCGTCACTTTCCGGATATCATTCGCCAGAGCCACCTCTTTATTGCTCAACCACCGTTGTATCGCGTAAGTAAGGGCCGTGAGGTGCACTATGCCTTCTCTGATGCTGAACGTGATGTAGCTGTGGCGACCCTAACGGCCAAAGCTGCCGGCAAGAAAGCTGCTTCCGTTGAGCCTGTAGAAGCACCCGCTGGAGAGACCGCAGATCAACAACTAGACCAACAAGGGGTGGGACAAAATGTGTCCGGTGTGAACATCCAGCGCTATAAAGGTCTGGGAGAAATGAACCCGGAGCAGCTCTGGGAAACAACGATGAATCCGGCTAGTCGTGTGATGCAAGTAGTGACGATTGAGGATGCCGAGAAAGCCGATGAAATCTTTGATATTTTGATGGGCAGCGAGGTCGCTCCGCGCAAACGATTTATTCAAACCAGAGCCAAGTCGGTCACTAACCTGGATATTTGAAGTTTCTTGATTGACAGGAATAATGGGGTAGGGTATGCTCCAGTCTGGCCACAGGGCCTTTTTAAGTTCCAACTACATTTTGACTATCCATGGCTTTTTCACTGTCAGCCTATTTTAAAGAATCCATTGCTGAACTCCGTAAAGTAGTCTGGCCAACCCGCCAAGCGACCATCAAAAGCACCGGCATCGTGCTGTTATTTACGGCCAGCACCGCTATTTTTCTGGGTGCAGTGGATTACCTGTTTACCCTCGGCCTTAATTACATTATTGATTTAGCTTAACGTATGCCAAAGCAAACAGCTGCCCTCGGTCGACGCTGGTACGTCCTGCACACCTATTCTGGGTACGAAGAAAACGTGGCGGACAATTTACGCCAACGTATCGAATCGATGGACATGCAAGACAAAATTTATAACGTCTTGGTGCCAACCGAAAAAAAAATTAAAATCAAAAATGGTAAACGCAAAGTCATTACCGAAAAGATTTTCCCAGGGTATGTCTTAGTAGAAATGATTGTGACCGACGATTCTTGGTACGTGGTGCGCAACACACCTAATGTCACTGGTTTCGTTGGCTCCGGCACTACGCCGACTCCGATTTCAGAAGAAGAGGTCAAAGAACTACAACGCCGCATGGGCATTGACCAGCCAACGATGAAGCTAGACCTGTTACCATCCGACACCGTGCGCATCACCGACGGACCATTCAAAGATATGGAAGGTAAAGTGGCCGAAGTCGATGAAGTCCGCGGTAAAGTCAAAGTGCTGGTCTCCATGTTTGGTCGTGAAACTCCAGTAGAACTAGACCCATTACAATTAAAGAAGCTGTAGGACTATATGGCAAAGAAAGT
>CAZSXL010000156.1:0-2866 GCA_964611225.1 uncultured Gammaproteobacteria bacterium | reverse complement strand
ACATCTGTTTTTGGCCTCCGCTCAGGCTCTCACTTTTTTGTCGGAGTTTAGACTCCAGATCAGGAAAAATATCGAGGACAAACTGCAATCGTCCCCTTGTTGCTCCATCCTTTTTGCGCATAGCCAAACTCAGGTTTTCCTCAACAGTTAAATCTGAAAAAATACCCTGATCCTCAGGTACAAACCCTATCCCCTTACGGGCAATCGCATAGGGCGGAAGACCGTTGAGTTGTTCTCCCCTGAATTGAACGTTACCCCCAGAAGGGGGTGTAAGTCCCATGATAGTTCTAAGGGTTGTCGTCTTACCAGCGCCGTTGCGACCTAAAATAACGGTTACCTCTCCTTCAGGCACCTCCAGTGTCACATCCTGCAAAATATGAAATTGATCGATAAACGTTTGCACATGAGATAGTTGCAAGATCATTGGAACACCCCTCCCAGATAGGCCGCTTGAACCTGTTCATTTTCCATGATCTGTTGTGGCTCCCCCTTAGCCAATAGCTTACCGTTAGCCAAGACCACCACCACGTCTGAGAGTGACATAACCATATCAATCTTGTGTTCCACCAGTAAAATAGTCCGGGAATCGGCCTTCAGTCGGGTTAAAAGTTCGAGAATCGCTGGTACTTCTTCGACTGCCATACCCGCCGTGGGTTCATCTAAAAGCAAAACCTCTGGCTCCAACGCCAGTATGATCGCCAGCTCCAATTTGCGTTTATCTCCGTGGGCAAGCGAACTCGCCGACTGCTCACTCTTCCCGCTTAAATAGACGGTTTCCAGGAGATCCATAGCCTTATCTATAAATTCACGGTATTTCCGGTGATGGTGCAGAACTTGATAATGGACTCCTGCTTTGGCCTGAACAGCCAAGCGAACGTTTTCCAGAACGGTTAAGTTGGGAAATACATTTGTGATCTGAAAGCTCCGCCCCATTCCTAACCTTACTCTCTTGTGCGCAGGAAGGTGCGTAACGTCCTGACCCTTGAAAATGATCTGCCCAGATGAAGAGAGTAAAAGACCGCTCAACAGGTTTAAAAAGGTCGTTTTCCCAGCTCCATTAGGGCCGATGATAGAGGTAAATGTGTGAGGAGCAACGTCAAGACTTACATGGTCAACAGCGGTATGCCCTCCGAACATAATCGTCAATTCCTGAGTGCGAATCATTGACTCGATCATCTTTTCCTCCCTTTGTTCAGAAGAGGCGGGGAGCCCCGCCCCCTGTCATTACTTTTTGCCGTTAAGAATTGGTGGTGATGTCTCCTCCTTCGTCATTTCGCGGATAAACACCGGCACTGGCCAAGCCACACCGTCTTTTTTCTCTAGTCGGATTGCGTAGAG
The DNA here is from genome assembly GCA_964611225.1 of uncultured Gammaproteobacteria bacterium. GTDB lineage: Bacteria > Patescibacteriota > Patescibacteriia > UBA9570 > UBA9570 > UBA9570. Next base: position 1,528 of record CAZSXL010000156.1, on the reverse strand, counting down.
AGGTTGCATAGCCTGATGGTCCTCTTTTCGGAAGGTCATTTTACCCTTAGGGGTATCGAAAGACATTCCTTCCATGGTGGTAATTAATTTCTCAACATCGGCATCTCCACCAGTTTTCTCCAGAGCTGCGACGATAGACATCGCCGCGGCCATTCCACCAGCCGTAAAAAGGTCAGGCGGTTCGTTATATTTTTCTTTGTGCTTAGTTATAAGCCAGTCATTGACTGGATTCTTGGGTAGATCGTAATAATAAACGGTGAAGCCTTCCATACCAACAACATTCCACATTGTCTTTAACGCTGCCATATCCGGTGCACCCGTCGAAATCTTAATCCCTTTTTCAGTCAATTTCATGTCAGCAAGCTGTTGCCACGGAGTATTGGCTCCTGCCCAAATGACAAACAAATAATCAGGCTTCGTATTGATAATCCGCTGGATGCTAGCCGTGAAGTCGGTCGTATTGGCCGCTGGGAATTCTTCCAAAACGATTTTCGCTCCCAGTTTCTCAGCCACTGGTTTAAATGCTTTCACACCATCACGACCATAAGCGCTGTCCGGTGCCAGTACTGCGATCTTCACGCCCTGTTTAGCAATAGCAGCCGCACCCGCCACGGCGTCTTGTGAGGAATTGCGCCCGGTCCGGAAAATGTAACGGTTCCATTGAGAACCTGTAATGGTGTCCGCAACGGCCGGCTCGACCATCATTATTTTCTTATATTCCTGGGCCAGGGGCAGGATAGCTAAAGCATCGGTAGAACTAGCACAGCCAACCAAGATATCGACTTTATCGTTATCGAGAAGCTTAAGGGCTTTCTGCTTAGCCACATCCGGCTTTGTCTCAGTGTCCTCGACAATAATTTGAATAGCACGCCCAGCTACTTTGTTTGTGCCCTTCGTGGCATACTCAATGCCGAGCTCGAACCCACGTATGTTTTGTTTGCCATAAGCTTCAAGTGCCCCCGTTTTGGAAGTTGCTATTCCGATTTTAATGGGTTCCTTTTCCTTGGTTTCCCCACTCTGAGCATTAGGAGTCACTGTGGGTTTTGATCCGCAACCCGCTAAGAGCGAGAGCCCAAGTCCTAAGACAACGATCCCTGCCAATATTCTTTGATAATTAGTTCGTCTCAAATCGACCCCTCCTTATATACTGAAAACATTTAATATTCGGACAATTTATGCCAGATTACTCCCTTTATTTTGCGTCTCTAGACTCTCTCCCTTTAACTCAGTTCACGCTTAAGAAGCTTCCCAGCCACGCTATGCGGCAATACCGAACGAAATTCCACCTCCTTGGGCACCTTATAGCTAGCTAAATGCCTTCGGCAGTACCGAATCACCTCCTCTTCAGTTAAACTATTCTCTGACCTCAGGACAAGAAAAGCTTTGGGCACTTCACCCCACTTGTCATGGGCTACTCCAATCACGGCCGCCTCAGTCACGCCTGGATGACTGTTGAGAACCGCCTCGATCTCCGCAGGATAAATATTTTCCCCTCCACTGATTATGAGTTCTTTCTTGCGGCTAACGA
>CAZSXL010000155.1:0-2874 GCA_964611225.1 uncultured Gammaproteobacteria bacterium | reverse complement strand
TACCCAGCTACCGCAACACTAACGGTAGCAAATTCACCATCGCTAAATTAACGGACCAGCGCGAACTGGTGTGGGTGATCGACGCGACCGATGTTCTCAAAAAATTTGACCGATCCGATATGACCATTACCGTCGATACCACTAACAGTAGTGTGGTCCAGGTAGATAGTCTTCAAGCAGATACCAACACCACTACGGAGCAACCATTTACCTTGGCCAGCCTGGGTGTCAATTTGAACGTTGATGAAAACACGGTAAAAATTATTGGAGTGATCATGGTAGTGGCTACTATTGCTATTGGCCTGAAGTTTATGTCAGCCGGCGGTGCTCACCACTAAACCACCAAGCAGCTATCACTGTAGTCAGCGGTACGGCCAGCACTAAGGTAAAACTGCCCACAAACATCTGGATCATCTCTTCCATTAAGGTTTCACTATTGAACACCACCCAAAACGGTTGTGCCGAATAAGTGGATAACACCGCAAACGCAGGCAAAGCGGTACCGGCATACACTAACATTAGAGTATTCACTAAGGAGACAATATGCGCCCGTCCAATCCGATAGGCTTTTTTGAATAATTGCTGCCAGGTTAGGCTTGGATCAGATTGTTTAAACTCGTGTACGGCTTGCACTTGAGCCGTAGTGACATCATCCAAAATACCAAGCGCACCAATTAGTAAACCGGCTAACAGTAAGCCGCTCAACTGCACATCTTGGCCAAAGCCATACTTTAAACTGAGCGCCGCTTCTGAACCAGTCCCAGACAAATCTAGCAGCCAGGTAGCAAAACTAGCAGTACCCATGGCTAGTCCCAGAGCAAGAATGGTACAGACCAACGCCAACGTCGTCTGACTGGATATACCATGCCCTAAATAAAACGTGATGATGGCCAACACCACCAAGGTGCTAAATGTCAGCAGTAAGGGATAATCCGTATGCAACAATTGCGGTACTAGCCACTTCACCAACACCAGCAAGGAAATGGCCACGCTAACCAAAGCACCCACCCCTCGCCAGCGGGTACAGATGATCACCGCTACGATAAACACGCCAACAATTAATCCCAGCCAGGGTAACCGGTAATGATCAATAATACTGTATTGCAGACCAGTGGAGCTAACTGATTCTACAATCACTACCGCATCGCCAGCTTGTACCAACTGCTCGGATTGTAACCCGTAGACATCGCCGTACTCCACTACTACCACATCACCCGTATCGAGTTCGGCTTTCACTTTTTGATACGGTAAATCTAGCTGCGTGAACTCATCATAGGTCACGCCCTCATCTAAAACCTCTAAAACTTTGCCACGATGGTAATCCATTAAGTCGCTTCAGAGCTTTGGCGTTTGAAGTAAAGTAATTTCACACTTTCAGTGACCACCAAATAAATAGCTGCCACGATACCAATGGTGGCTAATTGCGTCATGGTAGGACTGGTGAATTGGAAAATGTTGTGACCCAGACTGGTGAATGGGATAATCACTGTAAGTGCGGCAGCCACCAAACTTAATATGATAATGACTGGCGCTGGTCGAACACCGCTAGTGAGGAAGCCATGTCGACGAATTGAGAATAAGAACAGCAGTTCTGTAATGATACTGCCAATGAACCAGTTGGTTTGTAAACCAGATGGTGTTAAGTGCCTGAATAAGGCAAAGAAAATAAAGTCAAACACGGTACTGACAATGCCCAGGAAGGTCGCTAACAACAAAACATCTTTGATGTGATAACTCTTGGGTTTGCGTAGTTCAGATTGATCCACCCGATCTGCTGCAATGGTGATCATCGGAAAATCTGATAATAAGTTCACCAACAAAATTTGCAACGGCAGCATCGGTAAGAAATCAATAAACAGTGAGACAATTGCCACCGCATAGAAATTACCAAAGTTAGAAGACAACGTGGCTTGAATATATTTCATGGTATTAGCAAACACTGCCCGCCCTTCCCGAATCCCATCCATAATCACATCCAAACTTTGTTTCAGCAAAATGACATCGGCCGCTTCACGGGCAATATCCGAAGCACCTTGTACGACCAAAGCAATGTTAGCTACTTTTAAGGCAGGGGCATCATTGATCCCTTCGCCCAAAAAACCAACGTGTAATTTCTGCTCCTGCAACAGCTGAATAATATGGTATTTCTGTTTCGGTGACACGCGAGCAAACACATTATGCTCACGGACGGCTACTAACTGTTGATCATGCGGTAGCGCTTCTAAATCCGCAGCTAATAAAGCGGCTTCAGCGGTAGGGGCCAAACCAGCTTCTAAGGCCACCGCGCCAGCGACTTCTTTACTATCACCTGTGATCATTTTAACCACTACGCCCAGTTCTTTAGCATCGGCAACGGCTTCGTGAGTAGATGGTTTAATGGGATCCACAAATGATAAACAACCCAAGTATTCCAGATTGGTCAATTCATCTTCCATCTCATAGTCATCTTTGGTCCAGGTTTTTTTGGCCACGGCAATAACTCGACGACCCAATTTGCCTTGCTCGGCTACCCACACTTGCATCTCTGCACAAGCAGCTTTATCTAAGGCTGGGCAAAAACCACAGATAATCTCCACGGCACCGCGCACAATTAAGATACGCTGGTTGTCCGTCTCAATCAAAGCACTGTTCCGACGCCGTTCGGGATCAAATGGTACTTCTGCTAAACGTTTGGCTTTCGCTAGAGCCGCTTGTTGCTGTGGCGTAATTGCTTTCCAAATGGCTAAGTCAAAGGCATTATTTGGTTGTTCACTTTGATCCTTCACTACTTCTAGGCTGGCTAGCGCAGCATGCCACAGGGCGGCGGTTTTATCGGTAGCATTCACTTCCGCTACGGTCAATTTATTTTCATTAATCGTTCCTGTTTTATCGGTG
>CAZSXL010000154.1:0-2889 GCA_964611225.1 uncultured Gammaproteobacteria bacterium | reverse complement strand
CAATTGCTCCTTTGGGTACAGTGACCGACACCTCATCCCCTACCTTGTGGCCAAGGAAGGCTTTGCCTAATGGTGATTCATTGGAAATTTTCCCAGCGGCTGGGTCGGCTTCATTGGAACCCACGACATCAAAGTCTTGCTGTTTGCCAGCTGGATCTGTGATCACGATATGCGATCCAATCACGACTGTCTTTGAACCTTTTTGTTTCTGAATAATCGTGACATTACGCAAAGTTTCTTCTAAGTCTAGAATTTTGCTCTCCACTAAGGCTTGCTCTTCTTTGGCGTCACTGTATTCAGCATTTTCAGATAAATCACCTAATTCTTTAGCACTAGCAATCCGGCTAGCAATGTCCTTGCGTTTGGTGGTCTTGAAGTATTCTAAATCGCTCTTGAGTTTTTCAAGACCTTCTGGAGTAACGTAGTTTTCTTTATCAGTCATAATGCACGGTATTCTACTGTGACTAGTTAGAGCTGTCAATACTATAGTTGCTCAGGACGGCTTTAACCACTGGCAGAGCAGCTTCCGTGCCATCGCCACCCTCTTCCATCAACACCACTAACACTAGTTTTGGGTCTTCATACGGCAAAAACGTTGTATACCAGGAATGCTTCTTACCCGTTTCACCAATCTCGGCAGTGCCCGTTTTTCCGCCTGAACTGACCCCTAAACTGGCCATGCTGCGGGCGCTACCAGAGATGACGGCTTGGCGCATCCCTGCCCGTACAACTGCCAGGTTGCTGGGGTCCACAAAATCACTGCCCCGGACACTAGGTGCAATCGTAGCAGTGGTCGCACCGGTTTGATCGATGATATGATCAACCAGTTGTGGTTGATAAAAGGTGCCACCGTTAGCTACAATCATGGTATATACGGCGACTTGTAATGGGGTCACTAATAAATCACCTTGCCCAATCGAGACATGATACGTATCGCCTAAATACCATGGCTCGTCCTTGGCCTCTTCTTTCCAAGCCGGTGTGGGAATAAACCCATCGGCCTCACCCGGAATATCAATACCGGTGGCGGCACCTAAACCAAAAGCATGGGCATAATCAGCAATCCGATCAATCCCCAATCCACCACTAATTTCTAGCTTGTCTTTATCATAGGTACCACCACCGGCCAAATAAAAATAGGTATTAACTGATTCAGCCAGCGCTTTATAAATATCGGTCACCCCATGCCCACCGGTTTTCCAATCCGGAAAATCTGGCCGCGTGCTGCAATTGATACATAAACCACCAGTGCTGTTGACGGTAGTGTTAGGAGTCACGACTCCAGTTTGTAAAGCCGCTGCTGCTACGACCAGCTTGAAGGTAGAGCCAGATGGATACTCACCCGAAATAGCTTTATCGAATAGCGGTTTGCGCTCATCATTCAATAAGTTGCTATACAGCTCGCTACTGATACCCTGGGTAAACAGATTGGGGTCATAGCTGGGATAACTCACCAGTGCCCGTACTTTGCCAGTTCGTGGATCAAGCGCGACCGCCGCTCCACCCGGTAAACCTTCTTGATCGGCTACGCGTTTGATTTCATCGTACAATAAAGTTTGCAGTTCAGCATCAATGCTTAAGACGATATTACCACCGGGTACAGCTTGCTCCTCGGCAATGGTATCTAAAGCCTTTCCGGTAGCCGTCATTTCTTTAGCAATGCTCCCTTTGCTGCCACGCAAGACCGTTTCGTAGGTAGATTCTAAACCGGTTTGCCGATGTGGTCAGACAGATCGTAATCTACAGCTAGGTCTGCCGCTAAATCCTCTGGGCTGATACGACCTAGATAACCAATGACCGGTGCAAAATACTCAGGTTGCAGATAACGCCGGGCGGCTTGGGCAGTAATGGCGACACCTGGCACTGTTTTGAATTGTAAGATTAAATCGAGCGCCTGCTCATGCGGAATGAACTCTTTCAACACCAAGGGCTGGCTATAATATAAGGCGGCATGCTCTGCCACTTGCGCGTGCAGTTGATCAAGTGGTATCTCTAGGGCAGTGGCAATGGTCGTTAGAGTGGCTTGATACTGGGTCGGTTCCCTATCGGGATCAGGCAATGCCAAAGGCGTTACCGTGGCGACAAAATTAGGTTCGTTCTGTACCAATGCCTGACCAGACTGATCATAAATAATCCCACGTGAGGCCGGTACGATCACTAGTTCTATGCGATTAGCATCAGCCGCTGACCGATAATCGGCACCGTTGATAATTTGCAGCCAACCCAACCGTATCAGCAAGATCCCACAGGCGACTAACATTAAAGTGCTTAACCAGCGGACCCGTTGTCGTGGTAACGCGCTAGTCAAAAAACTGGCTCGCACCGTGGGGTCAATCGGAGCCGCAGCAATGACCCGGTCACTATAATACTGGGATAGTTTGCCGTCCTTAATCGACCGATCCACCCACGGATTAAAGTAGTCGCTCATAGGGTGATGGGATGATGCGGATAAATAACGCAGACAATACGCTTAGCCCTAGCCAACTGATCGGCCAAGACCACCACGGTACTAATTGAATCACCGGCGACAGCACCGCCGAACGATACGATAAAGCCAACCAGAACCAGATGGGAATAGTGGCAGCAATGGTGCCACAACCAATCGCAGCAAAGACCGCTAAGGCTGAAGCCTGTTTCAACCAGGTGGTTTTTACCCATTGGCTCACCACCACTAGTAGAGCTAACATGACCATCCAAATTCCAAATGGAGCCGGAGCAAATAAATCCAGGATAAACCCTAGCCCCACCGCTGCATATAACGACCGCGGCCAGGATAGTAAGCTAGTGATGATCGCAACACACACCCAACTAGGATAAATGCGAAAAGCCAACGACGGAATCGACCAACTAATGACCTCAAAGATCACTGTAACAGCACACAATGCGATC
>CAZSXL010000153.1:0-2913 GCA_964611225.1 uncultured Gammaproteobacteria bacterium | reverse complement strand
AAGTGGCTATACAACCATGTCATCAAGCCGTTTGTACCGATTCACTTTGATATTAACATCGGAATTGATTTAGACAAAACGCAAGTCTGCTTTCCACGTGGCGCCATGTTGCAAACTTTGTATCTGAATTATGCCGGTAACTTTTCCGAAGGATTGATTCAAGATAAAGCCGACTACGATCGCATTCGTAGTGAGGTCAAAACGAAACTAGAAGCATTACGGACACCGTCCGGCAAGCGCGTCACCGAGCATGTCTACACCAAAGAAGAATTGTACGGCGACCATCCCCCGCTACCCTCACCGGATTTACATTGTGCCACTAAAGAGGTCTGGATTGTGGGCCACTTGCATTCACAGAGCATTTTTGAAGACCACATCTCCAACAAACATGATGAGTTTGGCATCTTCATTGCGGCCGGTCCGCATATTCGCCACGGGGAAGTAGCTGATGCGTCCATCGCTGACCTCACGCCCACTTTGTTGTATCAATACGGCCTACCTGTACCAACCTATAGCGATGGTAAGCCACTGGCCATTTTTTCGCCAGAGTTCAAACCCGCACTGCTCTCAGAAAAAACCCAGCTGACTAGTCTGTTAGATGATATTGCCCTATGAACAAGCCTAAAGTAGTAGTGATTGGTTTAGATGGATCGAGTTGGGATTTAGTGAACCTGATGATGGCTGAGGGGCGTTTGCCTAACCTCAAAACGATGCAAACGCAGGGAATGTCCAACACACTGGAATCGACACATCCAGCCCACAGCGCTCCCGCTTGGACCAGCTTTGCCACCGGCCTCTATCCAACACAACATGGCTGCTTAGATTTTTTAGTGGTGAAAGATGATCTGACGGATGTAGATATTATTGATAGTACTAAAATTAAGAGTGAAACGATTTACGAAACCATGGTGCGTCATGGTCGTAAACCGATCCTGATTAACTTACCAAATACCTTTCCACCAAAATTAAAATCAGAGATCACCATTACTAGTTTAATGACTCGCGGCGATAAATATATTTATCCAGAATCATTAAAAGCCAAATATCCATCGCTACAAAAATATCGCTTATCACCCAATGCTAAATTACGCTCAACGAATAACTTTACACCGTACGTTGAGGATTTATGTGTGCTAGAAGCGGATCGCATTGCGGGTGCCAAAGATCTATTTATCAATGAGCCATGGGATTTTTTCTTTTTCTTGTCATCGGGTACCGATTGGGTATCGCATGTCGTCTATGACAAAGCTTTACGGGAGCATTACCAACCAGCCTGGAAGATGTGGGATATCATGGACGATTTTATTGGCTGGGTCATGCAGCACATCGATCAAGATACTACCTTGCTGGTGATGTCTGATCATGGTTTTAAAGTCTATGATGAAATTTTCTATCTCAACCGTTGGCTAGAAGAGCAAGGTTATTTAGCCACCAGCAACACCCAACGGGCCGGAACTGGTTCCTTTCAAACCAGCCATACCAAATTATCGCGCGAAATTGAAACCATGCAAGGTAAGCGCAAACAAATTAAGGTCGGAAAAGGGTTACGCACGTTTTTAAAATCCTCTAGCACCCTAGAACGGTTTGCTAAATGGTTCTACCACCATATCTTCAAACGATTTGTACCAGTAAATGTCACCATCGATTTGACCTTGGATTTAGCAAAAACTAAAATTGGTTTCCCCCGCGGCTCGATGGCTAGTATGCTCTATGTCAATGATCAAGAGCGGTTTCGCCACGGTATTGTTCCGGCTGACCAGCGTACCACTTTGCGTGATGAGCTGGTGACTAAACTCAAACCATTAGTAGAATCCGTGTTGACCGCTGATGAATTGTATGGCGATGCTCCCCTGCTGCCTAACTCTCCAGATCTGTTTATCAGTTCAGACCAATATTATTTATCCGGTTCACTGCACTCGGCGGCTTTATATGAAAAGACTATAAAAAATTATCACGATAAACGCGGGATGTTTTTAGCCTATGGTCAGGGGATCGATCATCGCACCATGCCCACTACTTCGATTATGCAAATGGCGCCGACGATTATGCAAGCCATGGGCTTACCGGTACAACAGCAGCATCGCGGCCAACCGATGGATATCTTTAAAACCACTAGTCCATTACACCAACCCAGTCAGCGGGAACAGGCCACGGAACAGTATGCCCTTAAGCAGTTCATTGCTGATATTGATTTCTAATATGTCTACCGCCCGCCAAGTAGTCCGAGTGATTGGTCGCTTAATGACCTCGCGCCTCATCTACCGAGTGTGTGTTGGCTTATCCGTCATTCAGGTATCCAATTATCTGATCGGTGACCCTAGCTTGATCGATGAATTTGATGTCGCCTTATCGGCTGTCAGTATCATCATGATCATGAGTGAGGTAGGGATGAGCATGGTGATCATGCGTCATGGCGCGCAGCAAGGCAAAGCCACCTTACAGCGTTTCTATGGTACTGGCTTGGTAATTGAATCCGCTACCTGGTTGCTACTACAAGCCAGTATTCTCGGTGGTTATGTGCTGATCAACGGTGTCACCCGGATGTTTTGGTTACTACTGATCCTGGGAATTGGCCAAGCCTTGATTCAATACCGGGTCGTGATTCGATCCGCCTATCGCGCCATCCATCACAGTGAATGGATCTCCTTTGTAGAAGTGTTGGATGGGATCTCTAAATTAGTGGGCGTTTGGCTGATTACCCATTACCTGACTGATCTGACCACGGGCGCTATTACCATAGCCATGTTGTACGGTGTGACTACATTAGTGTTTGTGGGCTGGTACGGACTACATTCATTTAAACTCGTGCCACCGCAATTTGATCGCACACTACTGAAGCCCATGCTGGGTGAGGGTCTGTGGTTTAGCATGCAAGCCGTGGTCACTACCATTTATTTTGAAATCGATAAACTG
>CAZSXL010000152.1:0-2938 GCA_964611225.1 uncultured Gammaproteobacteria bacterium | reverse complement strand
AGAGCAATCACGCCGTTGTCACCGACCCGCAACCACGCTGGTCTGGGCGCACTTCGTTGGCCGAGCGTTATAATGCAGAACTGGAACATTTACTGAGTACCTTACCGATCATCGTTAGATTGGAAGATGACTCGGCGCGGCGAGTGTATTTGGAGACCGTTATGAAGGCCTTGATGCGCACGGCATATGTTCAGGCGCGCGCTATTCAATTGTCAGACAAACTGCCCGACACCGAACGGCAGCCAGCCATTGATGGAATCTTTGATCAAACCGCCAAGACGATCGAGAAAATTACTAGTTGGTTGCGCTTATGACGGCGGGACTAAACCGTAGCAGTTTAAATACATTAGCTACCCAAGCCTTAGATGCAGCTGGCTTGCCCGTTGTACCGGAACTAAAACAACAGCTGCAAGAGCAATTGGCAAAACTGCTATTGCCACGTTTAGAAGCGATGACAAACCAACCAGCGGAAGCTTTTACTTCGGCTGGCTTAGATCAACTGCGTGCCCAGTTAAGCCAACAACTAGCAAAAACTTTTGCCGATGCGTCCTTAGCGGCCATCGCTGAATTGGCGTTACCACAAAATGGTACTGCACCACGAGGTAAGGCTGCTGCTAGAACACTGTCACCGGAAGTGCTGTCTGGCATGAGTGAAGCCCCAGAGGAGACCGATCAAACGACTACTACCCAGACCCAAGCTCCGGCTACGATGACAGAACCAGCTAGTGAGGCAATGGAAGCTGGACCGGGTGGATCGGCTCCTAGCGGCATGCCGTCCACCAAACCACAACAGCCGGGCCAACCAAGGGGTGGTAAACCGGGCGGTGGTCGACGGCAACGTGGACGCAGAGGCCAGCCTAGCCCGACGGTAAGTGAGGATCAATCCACTGCTGCCGGGACTGCTCCGGTGGTAGGTGCCCCGACTGCAGCCGGTGCTACGGGTACCAGTTCGGCCTCTCCAGAAGAAGGTGCCATTGGACAACCACAGTTAGGAGCTGGCTCAGAGGAAGGGCCAGTGGAAGATCAAACCGTTGAGCAATACCGCGAACAAGCTGTGGGTCATGCCTTACAGCGCGAAAAAAACCGTCGGGCGCAAGCTGGTCAAGCCCCCATGACGGGACCAGAGGAGGGGGCACATCAAGCTGGTTTGAATATGATCGCCAACGAAGGTGCTGCCATTGGTAATAAACTGAAAAATAATATCAAAAATGGCAGCTTTGCTTCCTTTTATATCTGTTTGGCCGTTGCCATATTCAAAGATATCAGTGATCTGGTGCCAGCGTTTTTTCTGGAACCTGGCATTATCAGCTGGATGTTAAGTATCTTTTTTGGTGGATTATTATCAGCCTTGTTATTTGGTGAAGGCACTTGGTTTCGCCGCTGGTTTATCAAAAAATTTCTCGGTAAAGCTATTATTGCCTTGGTTGCTAGTTTTATACCGATAGTGAATGAAGTCTTTCCAGAGTATACCGTTGGTGTATTACTGATGGGCTATGATAACTTTTTTGCTATTGAAAAACTAAAAAAGACCTTGGCCGCACATAATAAGATGATGAAAAAAATTCATCGCTTTGCCAAAATGGGTCCCAAGGTTGGTCCGCATATGGTAGGTAACATCCGTAAGCAATTGAGTTCTCATAGACAAATCGCGGATGAATGACCTAGCCGGGTTACATGGTATTGGGCCCACTACGCTGAAACGCTTGCACCAACTGGGTATCCATAGTGTAACCGATCTGTTACAGCATTATCCCAGCCGCTACGAAGACTTCTCTCAAGTACTACCGATTGCAGCAGCGCCGTTAGATACTGCCGTCAGTTTAAAAGTACAGGTAAAAAAAATTGCCAGTCGTAAGAGTTGGCAACGCCGGCGATTTAGTTTAGTAGAAGCCACGGTAGCGGATGACAGCGACACGCTAAAAGTAGTTTGGTTTAACCAAAATTACATTGCTGAACAATTGACAGTGGGGATGTTGATCATGCTGTCTGGTAAAGTTAAACAAACCAAATACGGCAAGCAACTCGTGAACCCGGTGTTTGAACGCGCTAAAGCCGAAACAGTACACACCGCCAGAATCGTCCCCCACTACCCGACTACCTATGGCCTAACGCAAAAACAACTCCGGTACTTTATTAGTCAGGCCTTAGTGCAACCTCTGACCGACTGGCTACCGCAACCGTTGCTAGATATGCACCAGCTGATACCATATCAAGAAGCGATTCGATCCATTCACTTTCCTGAATCAGATGCAGCTAGCTCCCAAGCCAAGTTCCGTCTAGGCTTCGATGAAATACTGTTAGTACAACTGGTCTCGCTAGTGTTAAAGCAAAGTCTAGGACACGAAACAGCTGTTGCTATTCCCATCAACGAAGCTTTATTGCAAAAATTTACGCAACAATTGCCTTTTACCCTCACCCACGGCCAGCGTCAAGCCGCCTGGGAGATCGTGAAGGATTTAGCCCTCACCCAACCGATGAATCGGCTGCTAGAAGGTGATGTCGGAGCCGGTAAGACCGTAGTAGCCGCCATGGCTGTGTATGCGGTCGCCAAGCAAGGGTATGAAGCGGTCATTATGGCGCCAACCGAAGTGTTAGCGCGACAACATTGGCACAAACTAGCAGCCCTATTAAAGCCCTTGGGGATTAAGGTGGGCATTATGACTGCCCATCACAAAGAAGCCACCACGGCACCGGTGGTGGTAGGTACGCAGGCACTACTCACACAGATCATCCAGTTTCCAAAACTGGCTCTGGCAGTGATTGATGAACAACACCGTTTTGGTGTCGAGCAACGCCAGTTATTGAAACGAAATTCCGGTTTGGGGGTGACGCCGCATTTACTGTCGAAGACCTCGTCACGGCTCGCGCGCACTTTAGCCCTGACCGCCCATTTTGATTAATCGTTAATAATAATTGATCAAGTGCCAACTAACCGGCG
>CAZSXL010000151.1:0-2996 GCA_964611225.1 uncultured Gammaproteobacteria bacterium | reverse complement strand
CGTTTACCAATGGGATGACGGGCATTGATCACAAACAACTCGTCCACGGTCCGTTCCGTCACTAACTGGCTAATATCGTTGACTCGCCCTAATGATACGTTGTTCACCTCCCACAACGCATTACCATCACTATCCTCCATGATGACGTTGATGGTGGGGACATTAGGCAAGGTGGCAAAGATTTGTAAAATGGTTTGAATAAACACTAGTTCATCCGGTTCAGTAGTTGTAGTAAGGTGGAAAGAAACCCGAATACCTTGATCAGTAGTGGCAAAGCGGTAAGTGGTAAAATCAACCTTCCACTGCTTTAGAATATTACGGATGGTGTTGTTATAGCGTTCCCAATCTTCAGCTGACACTTCGAATGGTTCCGTCACCGTAGTGGTAGTGCCTGTATCCAGAGTCAATTCAGTTTGCGTCGGGTTGACCAACACAATGGGACCAATACCAGCCTGATACCCAAACGGTACCAGTTTGCCTGGGGCAGCTACTACTAACGATTGCACTAGACGGTCAAAGCGGTCATACACCATAAAGGTATTACGCCAGGGGTCATAGAACATGAATTGATTACCACCAGCTGACCAGAGGACAGTCGGCACGCCAATTTTTTCAAAGACAATATGTTCTTCGATGATATCACCCTGACGATTAAGCACGATTACTTTAGGTTGGAACGGTTCTGGATTAGCATCGGTACTGGTGACGACTGTGCCGAATTGATCCTGCGTCAACCAAGTGAGAGAACTGAACTCGTGAAACGGCAAACTAATGGGGGAGTGGGTTTCAGCGCCTTCGGTGGTAATGGTGATCAATTTGTTGTGGTTAGCGGTGAAAGCTAACTCTGTGCCATCAGGTGACCAGGTTAAGTTAGAATAACGCACAGCTGCTTCACCTTGATACAGTTCAGTTTCTTCTAAGGTTTCCAAATTTAAGATGCGAATGCTTTCCACCCGATCTAGCCGGCTCACCCAAGCTAAATAACGTTCACTAACATCAACCGCTAAGGACGGCTGGGTGGTGACCGCATCAGCCACAACGGGTGCTTGGGTAAGTTGAGCTATCGTTGTAGCGGCACCACTACCATGGCGCAGTAATGCTTGCCCCGTGACGGTATACCAGTGCTGAGTAGCCGGTAAGTAGTTGCTGTATAGAGTCGGTTGATCCGTTTCTAGTGGCGTCAGTACCTGGGTCAGGGCATCGCTACCGTATAAGGTGGTACTAACTTCTCCAACACTATTAAACAGAATCAAACGGTCATCCGTAGTAAAAAAAGCTAAGCGGTCTGCGGCCAGTTGAGCCGCAGCCTGCGCAGCCGCATCAACCGTGGCTTGCTCGGTTTGGCTTTGTTTGTACCAACGTACTGTCCAAAACACAACCACACCTAGCAACAAGACAATGCCAGCCAATACCGCTAAACGAATAATGCCAAGACGCCCAAACATGACATCTATTATACCATTATGGTACTGTACTGTCATGCAGGAATTAATCAATCAAGTCAGCAGTATGCTCAGCCGGATTGGCAGCATTGGTGAGCAGTTAAATATTGCCGGCATGCGCGCTAAAGTCTTGGCGTTAGAGGTAGAAATGGCGCAGCCAGAATTTTGGCAAAATCAAAGTCATGCCCAAACAGTTAGTCGGACCGTCAATGATTTGCGTAAAGAAATCGCTACCTGGGAGGCATTACAACAGCAGCTAGTGAGCTTGCAGGAGATGGCTGAATTGAATGTGCAAGAGGGTGATACAGATTTAGACACAGAACTGCAAAACCAATTTGCAGCTGTCCAGAAGCAGTTTACTGAATCGGAATTTCATTTATTATTTGGTAAGAAACATGACGAGGCTTCTGCCGTGCTGGCCATTCACGCCGGAGCCGGTGGTGTCGATGCGCAGGATTGGGCGGAAATACTGATGCAGATGATTATGCGTTATTGTGAGCTCAAAGGATTTCAGGTTAATGTGTTAGATCTATCGCGGGGTAATGAAGCGGGGATTAAATCTGCCACCATGGAGGTGATCGGTCGCTATGCCTATGGCTATTTAAAAAGTGAACATGGCGTGCATCGCTTAGTGCGACAGTCACCGTTTAATGCCGATGCCTTACGGCAGACTTCGTTTGCGCTGATCGAAGTCTTGCCGGAACTAGGGGAATCATCTCCAATTGAAATTGAGGATGAAGATATTCGCATTGATGTGTACCGCGCTGGTGGGAAAGGTGGCCAAGGGGTGAATACAACTGATTCCGCCGTGCGCATTACCCATTTAGCTACTAATATTGTCGTCACGTGTCAGAATGAACGGTCGCAGCATCAGAATAAAGCCACCGCCATGAAAATTTTGAAAGCCAAACTACATCAAGTGCAGTTGGAAAAAGAACAAGCCGAAAAATTAAAACTACGCGGTGAATTTACTTCCGCCGAGTGGGGAAACCAAATTCGGTCGTATGTGTTACATCCGTATAAAATGGTGAAAGATCATCGGACAGATTATGAAGTGTCTGATCCGGATAGTGTCTTGAATGGCGAGCTGGATGGCTTTGTCGAAGCGTACCTGCGTTCCACTGTCGATGCGCGGGTGACTAACGATATTTAGTCTCTTAATCGTCTAAATCAGGTGGTATGATATTGGATTGTTCAAAATTGTTGAGTGGCGCAGTTGCTAAGAGCTCTGGTCTACTAGAGTAAAAACGAACCAACTTTTGAAATAAGCGCGGAAAGCTTTCTACCTTAGCCAACATCAGTTGATAGGCCAGCACTCCTTTGCCGCGCTCTCTAATATGATAGGGCATCGTAGCTTGGGTTGCAGAAAAGTCTCTAACTAACTGTTTGTACTTTTCACCCAATCGTTCAAAAATCCAACTGTAAAGTTTTGATTCCGCTATACTATTCACATCAGAGCCGTCTCGTAAATAAGCCATTAATTCATCCTTGAGATGATGTTTTGCAACATCTGCAGGTTGATCGTGCTCTAGAATCTCTTCTTCATACAACTGA
>CAZSXL010000150.1:0-3031 GCA_964611225.1 uncultured Gammaproteobacteria bacterium | reverse complement strand
GAGTGAGGAATTTCGATAGCAAAGCTCTACCTCTTAGAGGATTTTCATATGGAATGCTCCCTCCACTCCTTCAGAGGAGGGAGGGCCGGGGAGGGAGGTAAAAAATGAGGGGTTGAGGGAGGAGACAATCTCAATTGACGTCCGTCTACTTCAGCAGTAAGATGGCGCAACTCATCGGAGGTTAACATGAGTAGTCCCGCACGAGTTCGTGCCGAATTGCTGCGCCTGCAGGCCTACCTGCTGGATCAGCGTGTCAGCATTCTTCGTATCGCCACGGCGGCAGACGCTGGTCGATTCTCCCTGCACTTCGCGCTGGCTCTCGACCGGTTGCAAGCGCTGGTCGATACCACCGGCAAGTACGGCGAGTCGTTCGACGAGGCGCTCTGCCGGCGACGGCTGCCAGAAACTCGGACGGCTCTGTCCACCCTGACTAGTCTGTGCGCTGGCGAGAACAACGTCGCCCAGGCCGTGCAGCAGGTGGAAGGCTGTCTGCAGACGTTGTTGGCTCGAACGTGAAGCGGGATTGGTTGCGGTGTAGAGACTCTTAACTACACCGCGCCCATCCAACCGTTTACCCCTTGAACTTTTTTTAGATATCCGATACGGTGATGGCCCATATGGAGGTACTTATGGAGTCGTTTACCTTGAGTGTGATCAACCGGTTTCGCGGTGGTCCTCCGACCAATGTCGGCATTCTACTGCACGCTGCCGAGGTCATCGCCCCTGGGGTGGTGCTCGTACAGCTTCCAGACAAATCGTTCGTTGTCTACTTCGACCACGAACGCTGGGAGTCCGCAAACAAGCGCATCTGGACAGTGGACGAGACCTGCCCCCCAGAGCTGGTTGGCACTAATCTGCGCGTGATCAAGCTGCCGGGGTTGAGTGAACGATCGACTCTGACGATTGCTCGAGTGCGCGCCCGTGGTGCACTGCAATCCATCAACGACGATCAGTTCTTCGCCACAGTGCAGGTGATCGATCTCGTCGACTTATGACTAGGTCGAAAGCGCATGATCCAACAGGTTGAACAAGGGGGTGATGAGATGGTGTTGTTTCTGCAAGACCCCCTCCCCCAATTGTAAAATCGTTTTTGACAGAAGCTCAAAAAAATGCTAAACTAATGCACATACGTTTAGTTTTTTATATTATAGAACCATAATTTATGGCACAAACTACCACCCAAACCAGCACCCGTACTAAGGTGATTGCTGCTGTAGCGGTTGTTGCCGCCCTTGGTTTTATTGGTTTTGCTGCCGCGATTATGGTACCCAAGACATTAACATTGCCTGACTTGGTAGTATCAATAACGCAATCCGATGAGCCAGTTGGGTCGTCGAAATCTGTCACCTATCACATTACAGCCAGTAATAGTGGTACGGCTAATGCAAAAGATGTTTTAATCCAAGCTGAGTTTCCTTCAGATGGTTACCTTTCACCTGAAGGCTACCTTGTGACTTCAGGCTCTGCCAGTTGCACACAGTCAACTGGTGGTTCACAAGTCCTCGATTGTTATGCTGATATTGCTGCTGGGGCTTCAGTGGAAATTGAGTCTGTATTTGAAAATGTGGGATTTGATAATGACGTAATTGTGTGTGATGATAGTCACGAAGTTAGCATTGAGGTTAAAGTCGATGCTGATGGTACGGTCAAAGAAAGGAATGAAAAGAATAACAGAGCTAATTTGGCGTCAACGCTGGAAGGTCCTGCTTGTGTAAATTTAAAAGCTAGATTAACGACTGACTCAGGGGAGCACGTTGCTGGCAGCAAGTTACAAATGTCTGCTACATTCATTTATCAGTTCGATACTGAGGTCAGTGATTTAACCTTACAGTTAGATACACCAGGTATCTTGGCCGCCTCAGGCTATGCCGATTCATCATCGAGGTTTCCGGATCTCATTAACTTAGAAGACAGCTGTAGTCAAGACGTGGACGGTGATGAGACTTGCTTGGTGTCGATGGAAGAAGGTGCAGGGGAACAAGATCTAGGTTTCGAGTATGATATTCCGGCTACAGCCGTGGCTTGTGGTACATTTGATAGCCTTACTTTTAATTTCACCGTCGATACTACTGATGCGTTCATTGAAAGTGATGAAACTGACAATGCATCAGATTATACAGTTGTTGTCGCTGGCCTGCCTTGTGAGTAGGTAGGATTTACAAATACTATTGTGAACTTTCTCACCTCACCAGAATTTCTCTTTAGTGTCGGCGCGGCGCTGCTGATTGGTGGCGGGTTGTATTGGAAACAGCATAAGTCTAAAGATACTGGCGGTAGTGATGCCTCTTCCAAGCAAGGGCTGCAGTTACTTAGTCAGTACGCTATTGATTATACTGAGCGTGCCCGGAAAGGCGACCTGCAACCAGTCATTGGCCGCCAACGGGAAATTGATCACCTGATTAAAGTGTTATCGCGCAAGACCAAGAATAATGCTTTGTTGCTGGGTAAGCCAGGGGTGGGTAAAACGGCGGTCGTAGAACGCTTAGCGGAGATGATCGTGGCTGGTGATGTGCCAGAAACTATTCGTGGTAAAGCTGTTATAGAGTTAGATTTAGCGTCGTTAGTGTCAGGAACAAAATATCGTGGTGAACTAGAAAAACGACTCGATTCCATTCGCAAAGCGATTCGCGCCCAAGAGCATCACATTATTTTGTTCATTGATGAAATTCAACAATTGGCCCAAGCCTCTGGTGCCGAAGGCGGTTTAAACCCTGGCGATATTCTTAAACCAGAACTAGCTCGTGGCCATCTACAAATGATTGGTGCCACCACCTACGACGATTACGAAAAGTATATTTTACCGGAAGAAAGTTTAGAACGCCGGTTCCAACCGATTCATATTCATGAACCGTCGCGCGAAGAAACCATTGCGATGTTGAATGGGGTGAAAGACGTGTTTGAAAAATATCATCAGGTACACTATAGCGCTGCTGCCATCGCTGCCATTGTTGATTTATCCAAAAAACACATCCACGAACGCTATCTGCCAGATAAAGCGATTGATGTCTTGGATGAAGCTGGTGTGAGTAAA
>CAZSXL010000149.1:0-3034 GCA_964611225.1 uncultured Gammaproteobacteria bacterium | reverse complement strand
CCGTTTGTACCTTGTTCTGCATAAAGGTCAATTTACTATGATGACTAATGCTACCTTGCATCAGCCGCACATACGCCACCACGCCGCGATAATCATCAAAGGTGGAATCAAAAATCAACGCTTTAGTTTCGTCACCAGCCGAACTGGGTGGGGCAATGCGGGCAATAACCGCGTCTAAAATAGCACCAACGTTTTCTCCGGTCTTAGCAGAGACGGCAATAATTTCATCATCGCGCGAACCCAGTAAGCTTTTAATTTCCTGCATGACTTTCGGTACATCCGCTGCCGGTAAATCAATTTTATTGATCACTGGAATAATTTCTAGATTCTGTTCAACGGCCAGATACAAGTTAGCCAAGGTTTGAGCTTCAATCCCCTGGGTAGCATCTATGATCAGTAAGGCCCCTTCCACAGCGGCCAGTGAGCGCGATACTTCATAGGTAAAGTCAACATGACCAGGTGTATCGATCAAATTTAAAATATACCCCTTATATTCCATCCGCACCGGCTGCAACTTGATGGTAATACCACGTTCGCGTTCCAGATCCATGGAATCCAGCACTTGCTCCTTCATTTCGCGTTTGGTAACGGTGCCGGTCAATTCTAACAAGCGATCGGCCAAGGTACTTTTACCATGGTCAATGTGAGCAATGATACAAAAATTGCGAATGTGGTCTAACGAAGTCACGGCACCAGCTTATCAGCCTGACGGCGGAACGTAAAGCCGGCAAACTGCCACGGTTTATCCATAATGCCTAATTGATAAAACGCATCGGTTCCAGACAGTGGTAGTGTTGTCGTCATGAGTTGGTCTGGTGGCTGGTCAGGCGGGAAGTGATCCAACATAAAGACAACATAGCGCGTTTCATTCGGTAACGTGATGGTGCGCTGATACGTTGTTTCCATCTGATTCGCATACGTTTGTAAAAAATAATCTCGCCCCGGCGCTACCTCTATCACGGTGTAGTCTGATAGCACGGCGGATAGTTCACGAAGTAACTCATCATTTCTGATCAATAATCCATTAGCCGGTGATGGATAAAGCATGTCCCGTCCGGTCACAATCACTGTTTGATCTGGTGGATACACTGCCAGCGCCGCTATGATGCTGGTTAACTTGGTATCATTTTGATTAATAGCCACCCGATTCAATTTGAATAGATTGGGTACCACCCGTGCTAAGTGCTGCAAGTACAGTTCAGCTCGCGTATGGGGAAAGAAGTTCGGGTGAGCATAACCAGGGGTCAGTGCCAAAAAAATCAAACTGACCAGTGCCAAACCTAACAGACCTAACCAACGTGATATCCATTGATCTAAACTGAATTGCATCACCGGTATCAGCAGTAAGTAGCCAGCAGGAATAAGGATCAGGGCGTATCCGAGCTGACCAAAATGGCCAAACGAATAGACCAATACAGCCGGTAACAACCAGACTGCGGCATACAGATAGATATGGATAAACTTACGCCAATACACCCGATAGCGGATGGCTAGTAGCACAACTCCAGCAATCATTGGAATGAGTATGATATTGAAACTGACAAGCAGCGTATTAAAAAGCAATTTAGTTTGTGCACCGATGTTAATACTGGCGGCGGCCGTACTATATAAATTACGTGAATGTGTTAGATATTCACCTACTCCGCCCGTCAGCCACAGCACTGGAATCAGCCAGGCTAAGGTACCCACAACCAACGTGCCTAAAGCAACCAGGATCAATTTCCAATTACGACGATGGAAACTTAATTGAAAAATGAATAACGGTAATAGTAGCAGTACCAAAGATGGTCGAATGGCTCCGGCCACCGCTAATACTACACTGCTAATTAAAACATATTGACGGGATCGATTGGTCATCGTCTGCCAGACTAAGTAGCCCATGGCAATACTAGCAGCGGCGTCGGCGGTATAACTAAGAGCAGTTTCACGATACAACCAAAACAGCGGATTCACGATCCATAAAGCGGTAATCCAAGTGGCCGCTAGTTGATTAGACCACAAGCGATAACAAAATTGATATAGTATCAGCACAGAAACAAATCCCAGCAGCGCTGCTACTAATACTAAGGCCGTATTATCTGTAAACCCTAGTGCCAACAGTTTACCCAGCGCTACAAATAACGGGTACCCAGGTGGATGCGGTTGGTGCATACTAATGTCATAATGCCGTAACGCCAATACAAATTGAGCAGCATCCCAGTTATAGGGCCAGCGCGACATAAACGGTAAGGTCAGTCCCCAATAACCGATTGTCAGTACCAGCAGTGGCCAACCATTTTTCCAATTCAACTTCATAAGAATTTGCGTAGCTTAGTTAACTGCTGTCTGACGATTTGTAATTCGGGAAAATGAAAGTAATAGGCCGCCCCTAAATAAACCGTACCGCCGGCAGCCAAGCTAGTGACGGTCTGGATGAAGATGCCTATAAAAGTGCGCATATCCACCAATGGTGCCACGAAATATTTCATCCCATGAATCGTTAGACCCATTACCACGCTAGCCACCATGATACGCCAAATCGAACGAACAATGGTCACATCATCCAGATCACCAAACTTAATACGTAAAAAGAAGAGCAGTAAGAGCATGTTAACCAAACTGCTGATGGCAAAGGCCAAGGCTAATCCATAGAGCTGCAAATAGTCCATCAACCCATAGGCCAACACAAAATTAAGTACCATACTACCCAGGCTAATATAGAGCGTGGTGCGAGTATCATGGTGAGCAAAAAATGATCGAGCTAATAACGGCAGCGAAGCTTGCGCAAATAAGGAGATTGCAAAAATACCCAACACCTGAGCCGTCAGCACGGTCGCATCCCAATCGAACGCACCACTATCAAATGAACCCAAGATCACGCGCACCAGTTGCGCCCGCAACAATAAAATAGCGACACTAATCGGGATAATAAGAAAGAGCAAACGGCGAAAGTTTTCTGAAAACACTTGACGAAACTTGGGTAGATCTTGATCCGCAAAGGCTTGAGCAAAGACCGGAAACGCCGATAGGGCTAGCGACACTCCGAACATATTAA
>CAZSXL010000148.1:0-3107 GCA_964611225.1 uncultured Gammaproteobacteria bacterium | reverse complement strand
CCGGTGGTTTGTATGATGGTTTTTATTATAATGGTGGTCAAATCACCACTACCTTAACCCTAGAATTTACAGAACCAGATTCAGGCACCACTAGCCAGCTAACTGTTTACCCAATGACCTATCTGATAGAATAACGATATGAGATCTGGTCAAACCCTTGTTGAAGTCTTACTGTCCTTAGCGATTATTTTAGTTGGCCTATTAAGTTTAACTTCAGCCCTAATCAATACCCAACTCACTGCCTCTACCGCCGTAGAAGAAAGTGTCGCTATTCAGTTGGCACGGGAAGGAGTGGAAGCCGCGCGCTTTATTCGTGACCGTAACTGGTTAGAACGTGAGGATGGTTTAGGCACCAGTTACAATGATGATTTACACAGCAGTAGCGATCCAGATGATTATACGGCTATTTATACCTGGAATCCACCGCAGGCTGATCCTAGTGCCGCCATTGCTTTTGATTTTGTGCCGGATGTTAGTAGTACATCAACTACCGTTTACCAAAGTGCCGTTGGTCTCTATCGCCAATCCACTAACACTACGCTCACGGCAGCCTGGACACCCACTATTTATTCACGTTTTGTTACCCTGTACCCAATTTGTTCAAGTGATGCTGGTCTAACCGAAACAGTCATTGCTAACGATGCGTTGAATTGTGGCACGATGCCAGAAATTGGTGTACAGGCGGAAGTAACAGTGACCTGGTCTAGTCGTGGCACTAGCCACACCCGAGTAATTACTGAACAACTATATGATTGGCGTTATGCACAACCGTAAAGGTTTTACCTTAGTCGAATTATTAGTGGCTGCTGCGCTGTTTGCGACCGTGGTTGTGATTGCGGTTAATATTTTCATCTTAACCTTACGTCGACCGTTACAGGAGATTGATAATCAACATGTGCAGGAGGAAATTAGCTATTTGTTTGAAGCGTTAGCGTTTCAGGTGCGCAGTAATCAATTAGATTATACGCAATATACTACCATTACTAATCCAGTGGCCGAATTATATTTAGTTGATTTGGATGGCAGCTCTGACCAAGTGCGCTTATATTTATCGAGTGGCCAAGTATGGCTAGAATTAATAACCACTGGTGTTAGCTATCCTGTGACCACGGTAAGCAGTAATGATGTGTCGATTGACTCATTGCAATTTTTTATCTATCCACAAACGGATCCAAGCGACCCCAGCGTAGGTGATAATTACCAACCAGCCGTGGTGATGTATGTGGCTGGTCATAGCGTGAAAGATCCCACGGTCACCTTTAGTGCTCAAACGTTAATGACTTTTCGCGCTTATGTCCGTTAACCAACCACGTGGCTCCACTTTAGTATTTGTCCTCTTAATTATGCTTGTGGCTATGGTGATTACCACCACGGTAACGACGGTCATCGTCAACAATTTGCAAACGGCCACAGCCTATAATCAACATGCCCATGGTTACTATGCGATGGAAAGTGGCCTCGAGCGGGCGCTCTATTATGCACAGTATGCGCGCGCCAGTAAAACCATTGCAGCTGGCACTACGGCTAGTACCATCAGTGCCTTGACGGGCGATTTAGGCAATGGTGCCACTTATACCGTGTCTGCTAGTTTCATTGAAAACACGACTGCTATTGATCTGGCGGCAGGGGAGGTAGTACAGTTTGATTTCTACACTGAAGATAGCAGTGCTGGTTATTACTTAACGCCCCTTACCGACTTGGCTAATCTTGCTATTGATTGGGTAGAGGCCAGTTCATGTAGCCCCAGTATCTCACAATTAGAAGTCAGTTTCTCATCCTGGACTCAATTTAATTGGGAAGACATTAGCGACCCTGCTTTAGGGACACATTTTACTTACACGTGTGCTGCACCACCCAATGGTTGTGGTGATGATCTAGGGGTAGATAGTAGCCACCTCTATAAAGTACGGGTAAAAGCTTTAAACTGTGCGATTGAATCACTCACGGTTACGCCACAAGATAGTTTTGGCACTACCTTGACCGTAGCTAATACGCTGGATATTGAGGCGACGGGCGACTATGGTCAAATTAGTCGATCTGGTGGTGCTACCGCTCCCTGGAGTCCCGCCCTCAACCGTTATTTTGAATACGTCTTATTCTCTGAAGAGACCATTAGCAAATGAACTTGATAGCTGCTAAACAAAGGATTGCGCAATTAAAAAAGACGATTGATCATCACCGCTATTTATACCATGTGCTGGATCAGCAAGAAATCTCTGAAGCGGCTTTGGATTCATTAAAACATGAATTGGCCCAGTTAGAAGAACAGTTTCCAGATTTAGTGACACCAGATTCTCCAACCCAACGGGTGGGCGGTAAACCATTAGCTGGCTTCAAGAAGGTGAAGCATTCTCAAGCGATGTTGTCGTTGAACGATGTCTTTTCAGCAGAAGAGTTGAAGAACTGGGAACAACGCGTACTTAAATTAGCAGCTGGCACATTACGCTATTATGCCGAAATTAAGATGGATGGTTTAGCGGTGAACCTACGGTATGTGAATGGTGTCTTCGTGCAAGGATCCACGCGTGGTGATGGCCAAGTAGGTGAAGATGTCACGGAAAACTTGAAGACTATCGAATCGATCCCACTAAAATTATTGGGTGACTATCCAGCAGTAGTGGAAGTACGTGGTGAAGTCTACATGACCAAGACACAATTCGAAAAACTCAACAAAGCAGCTGACGGTAAGTATGCTAATCCGCGTAATGTATCCGCTGGTAGTATCCGGCAACTGGATCCAAAGATGACCGCCAGCCGTAAATTAAGTTTTATGGCCTACGATTGCGTCACTGATCTGGGCTTGCATCTCCATTCAGAAGTTCATCACTGGTTACAAGCGCACGGCTTTCCGTCGAATCCACACAATAAAATTTGTGGATCATTGGATGAAGTTGAAGCGTACCATGCTGACATCATGAAACGACGTGCTCAATTACCCTATTGGACTGATGGTGTCGTCGTAAATATTGATGATGTGGCACTGTTCAAAACCTTAGGCGTGATTGGCAAAGCGCCACGTGGTAGTGTAGCCTACAAATTTCCAGCCGAGCAAGCGACTACACTGGTAGAAGATATCCAAGTGCAAGTGGGTCGGACGGGAGCCTTAA
>CAZSXL010000147.1:0-3128 GCA_964611225.1 uncultured Gammaproteobacteria bacterium | reverse complement strand
ACTTGGCCGGTATGACAAGTTGGCCCAGCAGGTGTCACTGTAATTAACAATGTGTCTTGATCACAATCTTCTGCAACCTGTACTACATTTAAATAATTCCCACTGGTCTCTCCTTTTTCCCAGAGCCGTTCTTTACTGCGACTATAAAACCACACCTGGCCAGTGGCTTTGGTTTTGGCCAATGACTCGTCGTTACTGTACCCCAACATTAGCACCTGCTGAGTGTTGGCATCTTGAATAATAGTTGGAATGAGATTCATAAGTGTAATGATTGTTTAATCTGAGTAATGGTTAGCTCTCCGCTATGGAGCACACCGGCTACTAAAGCAGCACTCACCTTGGTTTGGTTGAACACATCTTGCACATGCCGGATGGTACCTACACCACTGGAAGCGATCACTGGAATAGTTACGACTGAACTGATGGCTTGTAACAATGGCAAATCGTAACCTTGTTTTGTACCATCGCGATCCAACGAGTTCACTAGTAACTCGCCAGCTCCAGCTTGCTCCATCTGTTTGGCGAACATAACTGCATTCACCCCCGTAGTTTCCCGACCACCCTTGATCAATAACTCCCAAAACTGACCATTCCATTTTGGATCTAATGACACCACAATGCACTGGGCACCGAATTGCTCGCTCGCTTCCTTAATCAGGTTTGGATTACTAATGGCTGCTGAACCGATCGATACTTTATCTGCACCAGCTAACAGTAACATTCTAATATCTGCAAGTGTACGGACTCCCCCACCAACGCAAAACGGAATACTGAGTGTTTCGGCTACGCGCTGCACTAAACTGTAGAGCGTGTCTCTACTTTCTATCGTGGCCATAATATCCAAGAGCACTAGTTCATCCGCACCTTGCGCTTCATACCGTTTAGCCAGCTCCACCGGATCACCTTGATCTTTGAGGTCAGTAAAATGAGTACCTTTCACCACCCTGCCTTGGGCAATATCCAAACAGGCAATGATACGTTTACTAAACCCTTTGGGTTGTAACGTTACCTTATCCTCATATAAAGCCTTACCCACAATCACACCCGTAAAACCGAGTTGCTGCGCTTGCTCAACATCATCGTTACTACTAACCCCACCAGACACTATCACATCAAAACCTTGATCTTTTGCCAACTTACACAAGGTAAAATTTGGTCCGGTTAACATGCCGTCTTTACTGATATCGGTAATAATAATATTTTGTACTTCTGGTAATGTTTTCAAAGTCTGTTCTATACTATTTTCAGTATGCTCTGTCCAGCCTTGTGTAGCGACCGTATTTTCTTTAATGTCTAATCCAACTACGATTCGATTGGATCCATATTGTCTAATTAATTCGGAAACTAACGCTGGGTTTTTTATCGCGATTGTTCCTAGAATGATGCGATCAATACCACTATTGAGATACTGCTGAGCCGTTTCGAGTGTACGTATGCCACCACCTACTTCAATTCTTAATTGCGTTTTACTGACTAAATCTAAGATCACCGCCTGGTTGATAGGTTTACCCGCTTTAGCTCCATCTAAATCCACCACGTGCAACCAGACGGCACCTTGATTTTGGAACTGCAGAGCGGTAGCAATCGGATCAGCAGAATATTCCGTCACCTTACTGTAGTCCCCTTGCTGCAAGCGCACACACTTACCAGCCAGTAAATCAATCGCCGGAATCACCTGCGTAGGTTGTACTTTCCCAGTGGCGCAAAATTGTTTCAGCAATCGTTGGCCTAGCTGGCCTGATTTTTCGGGATGAAATTGCACCCCAAAAAAATTGTCTTTGGCAATGATACTAGCAAACCACTGGCCGCCATATTGCGCTCGACTAAGTGTGTAGCGCGGTGTTGTCTCCACGTAATAGGAGTGCACAAAGTAATAACCGTTATTCCAACCCACTTGCGGCACCGGTTGATCGGTTTGAAAACGAACCACCTTACCCGGAATCACTCCTAAGCAGCTGGTGTCATCTTCTGCGGAATTTTCCAACAATAATTGCATCCCTAAACAGATGCCCAAAAACGGCTGAGTTAAGGTTGGAATGATTTTATCCAAACCAGTTCGCCTTAACTCT
This sequence comes from uncultured Gammaproteobacteria bacterium, assembly GCA_964611225.1. GTDB lineage: Bacteria > Patescibacteriota > Patescibacteriia > UBA9570 > UBA9570 > UBA9570. The sequence goes on along the minus strand of CAZSXL010000147.1, from coordinate 1,059 downwards.
GTCATGGCGGGCTTAGCTCTGCCTTGGCCTGGAAAAATTACTTTATCGGCAGCTTGAATCACCACTGGATTATTAGTCACCACGCAATCTTGACCTAAACGTTTTAAGGCAGTGACGACGGAAGTAACATTACCGGCTTTGTAATCAATAATTGCAATCATAAGCGTCCTTTGGTAGAAGGTAAGACTAAACGTGTGCGTTGATCGACTTGTACGGAATTGCGTAAAGCGCGCGCAAACGCTTTAAAAATTGCTTCAGCTTGGTGGTGACTATTCTGACCGTAACGCAAGTTAATATGAATGTTCGCTTTGAGGTTATCCGCCAGTGACTTAAAAAAGTGTTCAAACAATTCAGTGGGCATGTCGCCAATTTGATCCCGTGAAAACTGTACGTTCCACACCAGATATGAACGCCCACCTAAATCCAACGCTACTTCCGCCAAGGTTTCATCCATCGGCACGATAAAACCATAACGTTCAATGCCGCGTTTGTTGCCCAAGGCTTTGGCTAAGGCCATGCCAAGCACAATCCCGGTATCTTCTACCGTGTGGTGCTCATCCACATTCAAATCGCCCTTCGTCATGATGGTTAGATCAATCAAAGCATGTTTGGAAAATAATTCCAGCATGTGGTCAAAGAAACCAATCCCGGTATTAATGTGGTATTTACCTGTGCCGTCCAAATTTAACTTCACGGTCACATCAGTTTCGGTTGTTTGGCGTTTTACGCTAGCAGTTCTCACTTTAGAAATGTTCATAGGGGTAGATCCGTTAATGATTGGTAAAAAGTGATTCCTAGGGCGTCAGCACACTGCCGATCGGTGGGGCGATCACCGCACAGAAAGCTAGTGGTGTAATCGACAGCATAGTCACAAAATAGTCCATCGATTAAGCCAGTCTTCGGTTTACGACAAGCGCAATCTTCAGCTGGTAGATGCGGGCAGATCAATACCTGCTCGAACGTTATACCAGCGTTTTTACATTGTTGTATAATCAGTTCCTGACAAGCATCAAATTTTGCTTGTGGCAGAGGCTCAAGCCATAAGATGGTGTTTGACGA
>CAZSXL010000146.1:0-3141 GCA_964611225.1 uncultured Gammaproteobacteria bacterium | reverse complement strand
CCCGCACCGATGTGATAGCACACTATCAGTTTCCAGCTGATCGCATTACTACAATTCATTCAGCAGCACCGACACCCGTTGAGCCGATGGTCGTGCCTGGGCTACCAGACAAGTATTTAATGGTGATTGGGACAGGGGAGCAACGCAAGACATTCGCGGCCATCCAAGCGGCTGACATTACGTTGCCTCTCATCCACGTGGGTGACCACACTGGACCATACGGCTACTTATCACCTGGAGAAAAATGGTATGTGCTGCAACAAGCGCAAGCTTTGGTCTATATCAGTTTATATGAAGGGTTTGGCTTCCCGCCGTTGGAAGCTTTTCAAGCTGGTGTACCGGTAGTAGCCAGTTTTGCCGGTGCGATACCAGAAATCTGTGGCTCGGCCGCTTTGTATGTCAACCCATATTCCAGTAGCGATATTACCAACGCAATCAATACCGTGATTGCAGATCAAGTTTTGCGAACACAACTGGTTACTGCCGGCAGAGCGCAATTAAAGTTATTCGATTGGCAAACTGCCGCGCGCGCGACGTTGCAGGTTCTGTACCAGGCAGTATACTAACCCCATGCGCATCGGGATTGACGCCAGATTTTTCGGCGGGGAACAATCAAAAGGTTTGGGTCGTTATACTCAGAAGTTGTTAAGTTACTTATTTGAATTGGATCACACCAATCAATATGTAGTGTTTGTGCCGGAAGAGATGGTACAACGCTGGCCGTACCCACATCCCAACGTCACGGTGGTAGCAGCACCGTACGCTTGGTATTCATTAGCGGAACAATTATTCATGCCGCTGTTATTGCGGCGATACAAATTAGATCTGGTGCACTTTCCGCATTTTAATGTGCCACTACTGTGTCGTGGGCCATTTGTAGTGACTATCCATGATCTGATTATTAGTCGGTTCCCAACCGAACGGGCTACGACACTGGGGCCCATGATGTACCAGTTTAAGCAGTTTGCCTATAACCGGGTTATCCGGCATGCGGCTTTTGGTGCTAAGCACATTATTACGGTGTCAGAATATTCCAAACATGACCTGATGGATTTTTTTTCCTTGCCAGCCGAACGTATTAGTGTGATGTATGAAGCGGTCGATGAATTTGGACCGTGGCCGAATGATGATCAAGTGGCTGCGACTTTACAGCGTTATGGGATCAAGTCACCCTACTTACTATACGTTGGTAACGCCTACCCACATAAAAATTTAAATAGTTTAGTATTGACGATGCAGCAACTGAAAAAACAGGGTGATCCGATTCGCTGTGTGATGGTTGGTAAACCAGATTACTTTTATGACCGGTTGCAACAATATGCCTGGTCCAAAGATGTGGAGGACGTTATTCAGTTTATTGGCTTTGTGCCCGACAAAGATTTACCCAGCTTATACCGTGGTGCTTTTGCTTATCTCTTCCCATCACGCTATGAAGGCTTTGGCTTGCCACCACTAGAAGCGATGCTGTATGGCACTCCGGTCATTTCGGCGCGAACCTCTTGTTTGCCTGAGGTGTTAGATGACGCGGTGCTCTATTTTGAACAAGATGACATTTCTGGTATAATAAGCCAGATTCAGCGTTTACAACAAGACGCTGCTTTGCGCCTTGATCTGATTGAACGGGGTCGGAAACAAGTTGCCCGCTATAGTTGGAAGCGCATGGCCAAACAAACACTGCAAGCTTATGAGAAAATATTCGCCAAACTTAAAACCAAATAAACTACATAATCACTCGGATGCGGCTGAACGCCTCGGTGTTCCCAGCACGAATATCTTAGATTTGCGCCAAACACAAGTTGTTCCTGAGGTCATGGTTGAAATTCAGACCGAGCCGGCGGAGACTGCAGTGGTGCAGACTGTCCCGGTGATCACTACAGCTACAGCAGTTGCTGAGTCACCAGTCGAGGTGGTTGAGGTAGCATTAGCCACAGAAGAAAAAATAGCAGAAGTGATCTTGGTGCAGCCGGTTCCACAGGCAGCCAAGTTCAAAAAAACCACTAGAACTAAGTTTTCTACCAAGTCCTTTCACTTTGCCTGGCGCCCCACACTAGCCTTTGCAGTGATTGCCGCGCTGACGATTGTGCCAGCCACGACGATTGCTTTGTGGCAGCAGGCGGCCACTGCTGCTGAGGCGATTGCGACTTTAACGGGTGAAGCGGCCGATGATTTTCAACGTGGAGCTGAAGCGACTTCCGATTTACAGTTCGATTCCGCGGCAACCTCGTTTGCGGATGCGAAAACCAGTTTTGAAACTGCTCAGGATCAGTTAGCGTCGGTTAACACGGCTTTAGTACCAGTCCTGCGTACCTTACCCGCTACGCATAACCCATATGTCTCAGCAGAAAATTTGTTAGTGGTGGGCGAACAGCTGGCCGGTGCTGGCGAAGATATGGCGTTTGCCTTTACCTTAGTGCAGCAATTAGGGCTACATGCCGATACTATGCAGCCATCAGACATGTTTGTGGCGGCACATTCAGCCTTTCGTCCCGTCTTGCCGCGTTTACAGCGCGCTAGTGTAGCTTTGCAGGCGGTCGATGTCAGTACAGTACCGGCGGAGTATCGTGATGTGGTGCGTCAAGTACAAACAACGGTGCCGCTGGTGACGAGTAGCGTAGAGCAATTATTGTCGTTGAGTGAATCGTTAGTCACGTTGTTGGGGCATGATGAAACCAAACGCTATTTAGTGCTATTTCAGAATAATCGTGAATTGCGGGCTACGGGAGGATTCATCGGCAGTTTTGCTTTAGTGGATATTCGTCATGGTCGAGTGAGTAGTATCGAAATTCCTGGTGGTGGCCCGTATGACCTGATGGGGAATTTGACGGAACAAGTAGTAGCGCCACAACCGTTGCATTTAGTGAATTCAAAATGGCAGCTGCAAGATGCTAACTGGTGGCCAGATTGGCCGACCTCGGCTAGAAAAGTACAATGGTTTTATCAGCATAGTGGTGGTGCTAGTGTCGATGGTGTCATTACACTCACTCCAGATATCATTGAACAGATGCTTGATCTGACTGGTCCCATCGAAATGTCGGAATACGATACAGTGGTGGACAGTAGTAATTTTTACGATATTACGCAAGCGCAAGCCGAACGTAAATATGATGATACCCGTGAATCTAAAAAATTCATTGCCGACAT
>CAZSXL010000145.1:0-3177 GCA_964611225.1 uncultured Gammaproteobacteria bacterium | reverse complement strand
CGAAGAGCGCGACCCAGCCCCAGGCCACGGCAGCCAGCGCCGAGCTGAGCATGAGCCAGCCCTTGCGGCGGTAGCCGAACAGGGGGAGGTTGTCGACGACGGGACCGAACAGCGCCTTGACGTACCAGCCGAGCGATGAGTCCGCCCGGAACAAGCCGATGGACTCCGAGGGCTGCGCGAAGCCACCCTTGTCCGTAGCTGCCTTGAGCTGCGTCACGATGGGGAGCTTGCTGATGCCCTCCGAGTTGTTCGCGACCTTCTGGACAAAGTAGATCGCCCAGAACAGGAGCTTGAGCAGCCCCAACTTGGGCGGACGCGGACCACCGCCGATGATAACGTGCATGAAATCTCCCTAGTGCTAGGAGTGTAAGGAACGAAGAACACGGAGTATGAATTACTCCGATCCGGATCACCTTATAGAAATGTTTACTTCAAGTCAAGTAGATTTAACCCACTATATTCATCCAATGTCCGGTGTGTTTCCTTGAATGGTGTCAGCATGATTTCCAAGGTTGGATCCGCTACGACGGCACCGCAATGCCCAGCCCAGGCATGAAACTCTTTATCGGCAATGGTGATATGCACGTGCAACTTCTCCACCGAGATATTCCCGGTTAAATTGGTAACCTCAAACAACTCCCCACTAAATTTACGTTCTTGGTATACCTTGGTCAGACTATTAAAATATTGCAAAGTCACATTAGTGGTGCCACCAATACCCGAAATACTGCCGCCGGTAATATTGTGTTCCTGACAAAACGCAAATAGCGTTTCCAGTAGTTCTTCACCCGGCATGATGCGGATCATGTAAGCGCCGTTGTGTTCAGAATGGGTCATATCAATGCTATGTTAATTGGCGACGTGACTTACGTCAACACCTAATCTCCCCAGCCCTCTTTCCTGAATAGGAAAGGGGTGCCCCGAGCTGCGAGGGGCGGGGATAGGTGTTATTGTCAAGAACTAACCCACTGTCTGATTGGCCTTTACCCCACCAACCACTAATGCACCCGAGATAATCAATTCACGCAATTTTTGGCGGAACTTTTTTGGGTTTGTGACCAACTGCTGCAATGGTGCACACTTAGGCTGAGTTACCAGTGCACTGTAAAATGGATCTTGTAATAATGCGCGCAGATCTGTTCCCAGGACAGATTCAAACAGCGCTGTGGTGCCAAGTACAAACGGTACTGGATATACCACCTTACTGTAATCAGCGTATTTTGGAGAGGTATCCACAAACTTTAATTCACCCGTAGCCGTGACCATTAAATTAGACTTTCCAAAAAAATCTAGATGACGATTAGTCCGATCATCGGGTTGCTCTAGATAATGCGTATAGCTCGCTTTACGTTTAGCTAATAATTCTGCTGCCAAAGCGCGCGTATTGTCTGGTAATTTTTCTGGTTCATAGCGCATGAAGTCAGCGGTCGCTGCTGGCGTGACGCGTTCTTGTACAAGTAAGAACTGTGGCTCTGGATGTAAGTGATTGGTATTGATTGGCATTGGTAAGATCCGTTGGTTTGGAAAAAACTGCTTACCGTATTGTGCACACAGTGCTTTATAATGCTCCGCTATTTTGTCACGCAACGTTTGATCAAACCCCTGCAACCGTGCTGGATCATTTTCAGTGACATAATTCTTAATCACCGTATCACCTTGTTTCGTGTCCGTAGATACAATGGTATCACCTGACTGCACGAAGTGCTCTACTTCATGGGCAAAAACAAGCGTTTCCATCCCACTGCCCATAGGTGCTTGATGAATGGTACGTCTACGTTCACGACTTGGCATAAGTTTATCGTGGCGTTAATTCCCAATTAGGATCAGCCCGAAATGCAAACAGTTCCGTTGGTGTATCATGCAGGCGGCAGGCGGCGGCAATCATGGCGGCGTTATCGGTACAATATTCTAGTGGTGGAATAAATACGGGGACAGCTAGGGTCTGTAAACGTTCGCGCAGTAATGGATTAGCGGCGACTCCCCCACCCACCAACAACGCTTGAGCATCATACTGTTCTAAAGCGCGTACTGTTTTTAGATGTAAACTATTTACAATTGCTTCTTGCACCCCAGCACAGACATCTTCTAGTTTAGCAGCCGGATGATCACGATGAAAATAGAGTACTGAAGTTTTTAAACCGGAAAAGGAAAAATCAAAGGTGTTGCTGTTGACCATTGGGCTCGGGAAACTATATTGAGTCGCGTCACCACTAGCGGCCAGTTTAGAAATAGCTGGACCACCGGGATAAGGCTGACCCAGTACCCGGGCACACTTATCAAAACACTCCCCGGCGGCATCATCACGCGTAGCACCAATTAATTCATACACACCTGGCTTGGGCATGTACAATAATTCTGTATGGCCACCAGACACTACTAAAGCCATGGCAGGAAAGGGTATATCCTGATGCACCAAAAAGTTGGCGGCAATGTGCCCTTCAATATGGTTGATTGGAAAAATTGGCTTGCCCCAACCATAGGCTAAAGCGCGGGCTGTTTCTACACCCACGAGTAACGATGTAATCAAGCCTGGCCCGGCGGTGACCGCAATGCGGTCAATGTCGGCTGGTGTTAGCTTGGCTTGCTCAAGTACCTGCTCTACAAACGGTACCATCACGGGGACATGTTCGCGGGCGGCCACTTCTGGTACCACCCCGCCAAACTGCTTATGGACATCAATTTGGGAAGCGGTTAATTGGAAAATCTGCTCGTCGCGAAGTATGGCTACGCTAGATTCGTCACAGGATGTCTCAATCGCTAAAATATTCATAATCTATGGTATACTCCTCAGCAGTATACACTATGTTTAAACGAATCGGTACATTGTGGATTGTGGTTGCCGGGATCTTTGCCGGAATCTTTGGGTTAGGCTGCGTGGTGGGTTTATTTATACCGGTCGACGCTAAACTCATGCTGATTGAAGCCATCCTAGAAAAGTTTGGCGCGATTTTGGCCAACTCTACTACCGACTGGCTATTGGCAGTTAATGTCTTTATCAATAATCTGGTGGTGGCCTTAATCGTACTGATCTTTAGTTTGATACCGCTCTTGTCGTTGTTCATTATTTTTGGCAATGGCATGATTATTGGTGTCTTCCTGGATTTACTGTGGCGCGTCAATTATCTGGAGCCAGGTAGCTTCATGGCTGGAGTGATTGGGTTATTGCCACATGGTGTG
>CAZSXL010000144.1:0-3188 GCA_964611225.1 uncultured Gammaproteobacteria bacterium | reverse complement strand
TTAGGGATCGCTTTTGCTGGGGCCGGCCAGGTGCAGGATACCGGCGCTAAAGTCATTCACAGTGCGCCCAATACGACCTCGAGCGTCATTATGAAAAGTTTAAGTAAAGACGGTGGTCAATCCATTTATCGTGGTCTGTTGACGATTAGTCCACGAGCCAAAGGATCCGTAGCCAAAGTAAAATGTGATGCCTTGCTGCTGGATGATCATTCCACTTCGGAAACGATTCCCGATATGAATGTCCATCAAAGTGATGTTACCATTGCCCATGAAGCTACCGTTGGGCAGATTGGTGAAGAAGAGGTGTTCTATTTGATGTCGCGTGGTTTAACGGAACAAGCGGCGCATGCTTTGGTGGTGAACGGCTTTATTGAGCCGATTGTAAAATCGTTGCCGTTAGAGTACGCCGTGGAGATGAATCGTTTAATTGAATTAGAAATGGAAGGATCGGTCGGATAATGCTGCAGCATACTATGGGTAAACAGATATTGATTGATGGATCACAACCTTTAGTGGAGCTCAGCTGTGCAGCGAATGCAGTGCTGGATGTTGTTGTGATTCTGCAGAATTCCACTAAGGTCAAATGCATCGCCACCTTACAGACGGATAGCGTCATCCGGTGGCATAGTGCGATTTTAGGAGGCAACGTTGAGTGTGAAATTATCACGCATCATCTGGGTAATGGCAGTAGTAGTGAACACACTGGCATCTTTGTTGGGCACCAGCACGACAAGTTTGTCTTGAACTACTGGAGTGAACATGTGGGTGAGCACACCACTGGCCACATTACCGTGCATGGGGTGCTATTCGATTCGGCCTATACGGATTTTAAAGGTAACGTTAAAATCTTAAAATCTGCTACCCACACCACCGCTTCACTAACCGAACATACCTTGTTACTAGGGGATAAAGCCAGAAGTGATGCTGTCCCACAATTAGATATTCAAACCAATGCTGTGCAAGCGGCCCATAGTTCTGGCATCAGCCGGATTGATGCCGAGCAATTATTTTATTGTGCTAGTCGTGGTATTTCTAAGGATCTAGCCGAGCAGATGATTGTGCGCGGTTTCTTAGCTGAATGCATCACCGATCCAACTATTCAACAGCTTATCGACGATCGCTTACCGTATCACGACCTATTATGAACAGAGCTGATTTTCCCATTTTTCAAGACGGCACCTGCGCTTATTTAGATAATGCGGCGACCAGTCAAAAACCGGCTGTCGTGTTGCAAGCGATGGATCAATTTTATCGCACCACCAATGCCAATGTGCATCGTGGTTTGTATCGCTGGAGCGAAACAGCGACTATGCAATACGAACAAGTGCGCGATACCATACAGCAGTTTATCAACGCCCAACAGCGTGAGGAAATTATTTTTACTAGTGGCACCACAGCAGCCATCAACACTGTGGCGTATGCCTTAGGTAAATTATTACTACAACCAGGTGATGTGATCTTACTGTCTCAAGTAGAGCATCACAGTAATTTAGTGCCGTGGCAACTGGTAGCTGAACAGTATCAGGCTAAACTGGAATTTTTTGATCCCACTCAAGCACTGAACCAACTACCACCTAAAACTAAAATAGTCTCCTTGGCTCATATTGCTAATAGCAGTGGCATGATTTTACCCATTCAGTCCGTGATCGCGTTGGCGCATCAACAGGGTGTTCCGGTGGTGGTGGACGCCGCGCAGTCTGTACCACATATGCCTATTGATGTGCAACAACTGGATTGTGACTTTCTGGTTTTTTCAGCACACAAATTATGCGGTCCAACCGGTGTAGGTGTACTATACGGCAAAAAAAGCTGGCTTGAGAAAATGTCACCCGTTTTTGGCGGCGGTGATATGATTCGGACAGTCACCTTAGAACACTCAACCTACGCTGATCTGCCGTATAAGTTTGAAGCGGGGACACTGAATATTGTCGGGGTGATTGGTTTGGGAGCAGCGTTGCAGTATCTCACGAGCATTGGCATGACTAAGATTCAGGAGGAGACCGCCGCAGTGTATGCCTACTTAGTGGCACAGTTAAAGACATTGGATTTTATTACACTGTACGGCCCGGCAGCCCGATCCAGTATTGTGTCGTTCAATGTGCAAGGTGTCCATGCCCATGATGTGGCGGCAGTATTAGATCAACACGGTGTCGCGGTGCGGGCTGGCCACCATTGTGCTATGCCAGTGATGGAGCAATGGGGTGTACCGGCAACAGTTCGAGCCAGTGTTTATTTCTATAATGATAAAAGTGACATAGATAAATTGATTGCGGGTTTATTGGATTGTTATAAGAAGTTTAGTTAACACCTATGGATCCCTACCAAGCCCAAATTCTTGAACATTATAAAGAACCACTGAACCTGGGTTTGTTGGAGCAACCCACCTATCTGCGTCACGAGGTAAACCCAACCTGTGGTGATGATTTTACCTTTTCCATGCATGTGACGGTGGATGGCATCGTTGACGCTGTTGGGTTCACTGGAGAAGGCTGTGCCATCAGTACGGCAGCGGCTTCGTTACTGTCTGAAGCGATTAAGGGGAAGACCTTGGCCGCTGTGCTCGAACTCAAACCCGCTTTTGTGCTAGACTTATTGGGAATTGATTTAGGACCGACTCGATTAAAATGCGCACTATTACCACTCCAAGCCATCACTCGTATTACCTTGCCGGAATCTTCCTAGCGTTGTTGTTGCCAGCTGTAGCTGGGGCGTACACCGTGACGGGGGATGGTTGTTTTGAGCGTGAAGCTGGTGTCATGCGCTTAACAGAACCTACCTGCACCCTGACGGTTTCAGCCGATGCAGTTGAGCAGGTCAGTTTCAGTTTTGAAAATGTCGATCCCGAAAGTGTGGAAGTAACCTCCGACGATGTTACCCTGACGACAGAGCGCAGCCGTACAGTTTTGGAAACGAGCTTTACGCTAACCGATACGGCCACCGTAACGATAGCACCCTGGTATGCGGTGACCGATGATTTATGGTTTGTAGCCATGTCTGATAACCAAGCTAGCGGTACCGTGGAAGCTAATCCGATTTTTGAAGATATGCTGCCACTGATTAGCGCTATTAACCCGGTGTTCATCACCAATGCCGGTGACTTGGTGCAGGGGAGTAATGATGACGCTACCTTGCGTGATATGTTTGCGGCTGTCATGGAAACCCTAACGGAAACAACCGTACCGATGTTT